>NZ_JAYUPK010000016.1:0-30056 GCF_043760115.1 Flavobacterium sp. | reverse complement strand
TTATTAATCAATTTAATATTGAATTATAAAGGTACAAAAAATAACATTTAAGATTGATTTTTTTAATTATAAAAAAAAGTTGTATATTTGCACCATTATTTAAAAAAAATATGAATAATGAGGCACGCTTTGCGTGCCTCTTTTTATAAAAAATATGACATTTAAAGATCAAGTTTCACAACTTTTAAATGACGCTTTGCTAGAAAAGCCAGCTATTTTTTTGATAGACTTATCAATTTCAGATAGTTATAAAATTATTGTAACTTTGGACGGTGATAATGGTGTTGCTCTTCATGATTGTATAGACATTAGCAGAGCAATTGATAATAACATTGACAGAGAAGAAACAGATTATGCTCTAGAAGTAGCATCTGTAGGAGTTGGTTCTCCATTAAAGTTAGTTCGCCAGTATATAAAAAATGTTGGAAGAACGTTAATAGTAAAAACCAAAGAAGAAACTATAGAAGCAGAGTTAGTTGCTGCCAATCAAGAAAATATTACAATATCTTGGGAAGCAAGAGAAGCTAAAAAAATAGGAAAAGGTAAGGAAACAGTTTTAAAACGGCTAGAAATTCCTTACTCAGAAATAAAAGAAGCAGTTGTTACAGTAAATTTTAATTAATAAAAGAATAATGGAGAATATTGCATTAATCGACTCGTTCTCAGAGTTTAAAGACGATAAACTTATTGATAGAGTAACGCTTATGGCGATTTTAGAAGATGTTTTTAGAAATGCTTTAAAAAAGAAGTATGGTTCTGATGACAACTTTGATATTATCATAAATCCAGATAAAGGAGATATGGAAATTTGGCAACGTAGAATTGTAGTTGCTGATGACGATTTAGATTTAGAACATTTAGAAATTACACTTTCTGATGCACGAAAAATTGAACCCGATTTTGAAATTGGCGAAGAAGTTTCTGAAGAAGTAAAATTAATAGATTTAGGAAGAAGAGCAATCTTGGCTTTACGTCAAAACTTAATTTCTAAAATACACGAACACGACAATACCAATCTTTACAAACAATTTAAAGACATCATTGGTGAAATTTATACTGCAGAAGTACATCACGTGCGTCCAAGAGTTGTAATTTTGGTTGATGATGAAGGAAACGAAATTGTATTGCCTAAAGAAAAACAAATTCCATCTGACTTTTTCCGTAAAGGAGATAATGTAAAAGGAATTATCGAAAGCGTTGAATTGAAAGGTAATAAACCTCAAATTATAATGTCTAGAACATCTGAAAAATTCTTAGAAAAATTATTTGAACAAGAAATTCCAGAAGTTTTTGATGGATTAATAATGATTAAAAAAGTAGTAAGAATTCCTGGTGAAAAAGCTAAAGTAGCTGTAGATTCTTACGATGATAGAATTGATCCAGTTGGAGCTTGTGTTGGTATGAAAGGTTCTAGAATTCACGGAATTGTTCGTGAGCTTGGAAACGAAAACATTGACGTTATCAATTATACAACTAATGCATCATTATTAATTACAAGAGCATTAAGTCCAGCAAAAGTATCATCAGTTAAAATAGATGAAGAAAATAAACGAGCCGAAGTATATTTAAAACTTGAAGAAGTTTCTAAAGCTATCGGTCGTGGTGGACAAAATATTAAATTAGCAGGACAATTATCTGGATACGAATTAGACGTAATTAGAGAAGGAAGTCCTGTTGAAGAAGATGATGTTGAATTAACAGAGTTTTCAGATGTTATTGAACCTTGGGTAATCGCAGAGTTTGCTAAAATAGGTTTAGATACTGCAAGAAGTATATTAAAACAAGATGTTGCCGATTTAGCAAGAAGAACAGATTTAGAAGAAGAAACGATTCAAGAAGTAATGAATATATTGAAAGAAGAGTTTGAGGACTAATTCTTTCGCAACACAACACAACAATAAAAGGTTATTTAAAAAGATTTTATGTCTGAAGAAAGAATTATTAGAATAAACAAAGTTTTAAGAGAATTAAATATCTCGTTAGAAAGAGCTGTAGATCACCTCAAAGAGAAAGGAATTTCTATTGAGTCAAATCCGAATGCTAAAATTTCTGATAAAGAATTTGATATTCTACAAAGTCAGTTTGCTGGCGACAAAGGAAACAAAGAAGCTTCCAAAGGAATTGGTGAAGAGATTAAGAAAGAAAAAGAAGCGCTTCGTGTTGAAAGAGAAAAAGAAGTAGAAGACAAACGAAAAGCTGATGAAGAACGTCAACGACTTGAAGTTATTAAAGCTAAAGCGGCTACTGTAACTGGACCAAAACAAGTTGGTACAATTGACTTAAATCCTAAAGTTGCTTCAACTGTTGCTCCAATTTCAGAAAAACCTGCGCAAGAAAAACCAGTTGTTACTAAACCTATTGAAAATAAGGAAGTAATAACTAAACCTGTTGCAAAAATAGCACCAGTTGTTGCTGGTAAAATTATTTCTAAAGAAAAAGTTTCAGACAAAAAACCTATTGAAAAAGCACCTGAAAAACCGGCAGAAAAAGTTGCAAGTGTAACAGAAGAAGCTCCAGTTGATGAAACTTTTACAACACAATACCAAAAACTTTCTGGTGCCACTCTAACAGGTCAAGTAATTGATTTAGCTCAATTTAATAAACCTAAGAAAACTACGGCTCCAAAAATCAACAGTGCAAACAAAGTTGATCCTAATAAAAATAAAAGAAAAAGAATTCCACCAAAACCAGGCGAAGCTCGTCCAGGAAATGCTGGTGGAAATTCTGGTGCACCAAGACCACCAGGTCAAGGTGGACAAGGAGCAAACAAATTTGGTCCAAATAAACCTGGTGGTGGTGGAGGTTTCCAAAAAGGCGCACGTCCAGCAATTGTTCAAAAAGTTGAGCCAACAGAAGAAGAAGTTAAAAACCAAATTAAAGAAACTCTAGAAAGATTACAAGGCAAAGGATCAAAATCTAAAGCTGCAAAATACAGAAGAGATAAAAGAGATACGCACCGTCAACGATCTGATGATGAACAAAGAGCATTAGATGAAGGTAACAAAACCATCAAAGTAACAGAGTTTGTTACCGTTGGTGAAGTTGCAACGATGATGGATGTTCCAGTTACAAAAGTTATTGGAACTTGTATGTCACTAGGAATAATGGTTACAATGAACCAACGTCTTGATGCAGAAACATTGACTATTGTTGCAGAAGAATTTGGGTTTGAAGTAGAATTTATTACTACAGATATTGAAGACGCAATAGAAATTGTTGCCGATAGAGAAGAAGATTTAGTTACAAGAGCACCAATTGTTACGGTAATGGGTCACGTTGATCACGGTAAAACATCTCTTTTAGATTATATTCGTAAAGAAAATGTTATTGCCGGAGAATCTGGAGGAATTACACAACATATTGGAGCTTATGGAGTTACTCTTGATGGCGGACAAAAAATAACATTCCTTGATACACCTGGACACGAAGCGTTTACAGCAATGCGTGCTCGTGGTGCACAAGTAACAGATATCGCAATTATTGTAATTGCTGCCGATGATGATATAATGCCTCAAACCAAAGAAGCAATTTCTCACGCTCAAGCGGCAAATGTACCAATGATTTTTGCAATCAATAAAGTAGACAAACCAAATGCTAATCCTGAAAAAATTAAGGAAAAATTAGCATCTATGAATTTACTTGTTGAAGATTGGGGTGGAAAATATCAATCACATGATATTTCATCTAAAGTTGGAACTGGTGTAAAAGAATTACTTGAAAAAGTATTACTTGAAGCTGAAATTTTAGATTTAAAAGCCAATCCAAATAAACCAGCAGTTGGTACAGTAGTAGAAGCTCAACTTGATAAAGGTAGAGGTTATATTTCTACAATATTAGTTCAATCTGGAACATTAAAAATTGGAGATTACGTTCTTGCAGGTAAAAATCATGGTAAGATTAAAGCAATGCACGATGAAAGAGGTCACAATATTCTTGAAGCTGGACCATCAACACCAATATCTATTTTAGGATTGGATGGTGCGTCTACCGCTGGAGATAAATTTAACGTATTCGAAGACGAAAGAGAAGCTAAACAAATTGCTGCCAAACGTACACAATTAATGCGTGAACAATCAGAAAGAACACAACGAAGAGTTTCTCTTGCAGAAATTGGACGTCGTATTGCGCTTGGACAATTTAAAGAACTTAACATTATCCTTAAAGGTGACGTTGATGGTTCTGTTGAAGCACTTTCTAACTCATTTACTAAATTATCTACAGAAGAAATTCAAATAAATATTATTCATAAAGGAGTTGGAGCAATTACAGAAACCGACGTAATGTTGGCATCTGCATCTGATGCAATTATTATTGGATTTAATGTTCGTCCTGCTGGAAATGCACGTCAACTTGCAGATAAAGAAGAAATCGATATTAGAAATTATTCAATTATCTATGATGCAATTGATGACTTAAAAGATGCAATGGAAGGAATGCTTTCGCCAGAAATGAAAGAAGAAATTACTGGAACTGCCGAAATCCGTGAAACGTTCAAAATCTCTAAGGTTGGAACAATTGCAGGTTGTATGGTTACCGATGGTAAAATCTTTAGAAATTCTAAAATACGTTTAATTAGAGAAGGTGTAGTAATATTTACTGGAGAATTAACAGCGCTTAAACGTTTTAAAGACGATGTAAAAGACGTTTCAAAAGGGTATGATTGTGGTATTCAACTTAAAAATTATAACGAAATAGAACAGTTAGATATTATTGAAGCGTTCCAAGAAGTTATGGTTAAGAAAAAATTGAAATAATTTTTCTACCTTATTATATAGTATAACTCCCAATTGAATTTCAATTGGGAGTTTTTGGTTCAGTAAATAATTCTTGCACTGAGATTTGTAATGATTCAACAATCTTTATCATTGTGCTTATTTTCATTTCTTGTTTGCCTTTAATGTATTTTCTTAAATTTTCTACATCTAATCCAGCATCGTGAGCAACATCACGTTGACGTAAGTTTTTCTGTTTAATAATTTCATTTATTTTAAGACCAACATTTATAACAATTATTGGAATTTCTTTTTTTCTAATGTTCTTCATAACAAAGACTAAATTAGAATAAATCGATTTTTTATAAATGATTATATACAATCGGTTGTTTATAACCGAAATTGTAATATATTTGTTACATTGTAAATTATAAAATCTATTGTTATGTTAAAAATATTACTTCTTATTAATTTATTTTCTTTTAGTTTATTTTTTGGACAAAGTCCAGCTGATCCAAGAATTCAATTTTCTTATGATAGTGCAGGCAATCAAACACAAAGAGTGATTTGTGTTAATTGTGCATCAAAAAACATTAATTATAAAGATATAGAAAGTCTTGTCGAAAAAGATTTAATTATTGAAGATAAAGTCTTGTATTATCCAAATCCAGTCCTTGAAGAGTTGTACATCAAATTGAAAAGTACAGAAGATATTACTATTGCAAGTGTAGAATTGTTTTCTATTAATGGGCAATTATTATTTAAACACATTAATGAAATTGATAATGAAACTATAAAAATAGATTTTAAAAATTATCCAACAGGATATTATGTTGTTGAAATTTTATATTCAAACGGAGATAAGAAAAATTTTAAAATTATAAAACAATAATTCATGAGGAAAATTATACTATTATCAGGATTAATTTTAAATATAGTTTGCTTCGCTCAATCATCAAATAAGACTATTACAAACGGTGGTGATTCAACAGGCGGAGTACCAACGACTGCAACAGGTAGTTCGTCAGAAGTTGGCGTTACTGATGGAAATCTTTCAGTTTCACTAACAGGAAGTGCAATATATAATATTCCAATTTCTGTACCACCAGGAATTAATGGAGTTGTACCACAAATAAGTTTAAATTATAATAGCCAAACTGGAGTAGGTTTGGCAGGATATGGATGGAATATTTCTGGATTATCTTCAATCACTAGAATTCCATCTACTAAATATCATGATGGACCAAACTTGAATATTTTTACAAGTACATATGATAGATTTGCTTTTGACGGTCAAAGATTAATGCTAAAAAGTGGAACTTATGGTCTTGCTGGGTCTACTTATCAAACAGAAAATTATTCTAATCTTAAAATTTCTCTTTTAGCTAATGGTTTAAGCGATTATTTTAAAGTTGAATATCCTGATGGTTCATTGGCATATTACGGATTTTCAACTGATTCAAAAGTTGGAATTATTACCTACTCATTAACTTATTGGGAAAATTCGCAATCAGTGAGAATAACTTACAATTACACCCAGAGTAATAATGTAAATTATATTACTTCAATTCAATATGGTACTGTATCAAGTGTAACACCAATAAATACTATTAATTTTACTTATAAACCGAGAAATACATCTGAACAGTCTTATTTTGCAAATGTTAAAATTAATGATGATAAAATAGTAAGCTCAATAAACATTATAGCAAATGGAATAGCATTTAGAAATTATCTACTAACACACGATATTGCGGTTGGGTATGAAAGATTAAAAAGTGTAACGGAAAAATCAGGAAATAACGCTCAAAGTTACAACCCAACAATTTTTAATTACGTCGACGACATTAGCAATCCTAGTGTTACAAACTTCATTAAAAACAATTTAACGGAACCAAATGCTTGGCAAAGCTTTCAAAGTTTATCAACAATAAATGGTGATTTTGATGGAGATGGCGATACAGATTTTATTAATAATAAATATTTGTACACAAAAGTTTATGATGATAATTCTGTTGCTGTAATAGATTTGTTACCAACTTTTCCTAACTACAATAAAATCACAACTATAAAAAGTTTAGATATTAATAATAAAATTATGAATAGAGATGCATTTTGTGTTGAAAGTTTTACAACAACACAGTCACCATCCTATACAACTCAATTTACATTTAATATTTTTTCTAAAAATTTAAACAATAATACAATAACAAATGAGTATTCAAAACAGATAATTATAGAAACAACAGATTGGAAGCTTAAATCATATGAAGGAGATTTTAATGGTGATGGTTTAACAGATAAAATAGTTTTAAGACCAGGTTTTCCTAGCGCTGGATATGATAATGCAAAAGTATATTTTGTAAATCTTGATAGAAGAATCACTTCAAATTACGTTACAGACTGTGGTATAATACCTTCAATTGGCAATAAACCTGAAATCAATACAGGAAAACTTGTTTACATCGCTGATGTTAATGGCGATGGAAAGTCTGATATAATAGTGGTTAATTATGAATTTAATAAAATTGTTGTTTATTCTCTAGATAATAATAATAATTTAGTTCAACTTTGGGAAACAGTTATAAATATACATCTTAAAGAAACAACCGTTGCCGCAGGAAATTGTCATTATTACGATAAACCAATTTATGTATTTGGGTCTGATCCTCCTAGTTATATTAACCAGCAACAATTGTATTGCGATACACCTGGTAGAACCTTCGAATATCCTATTTGTATTGGAGATTATAACGGAGATGGGAAATCAGACATAATGCTTCCTGGGATGGACAGAAAATTATTAATGTCAACTGGATTTGCATTTGTGATCGAAACTTTTCCTAGCAATTTTCCATCCGCTCAAGATTTAAGCGGTTTAACAAATGTTGATTTTAATAATGATGGTAAAACAGATGTATTATTTATAACACCTGGTGAAAATACATCATTTTCAATAAATACTTTTATTCGAAAATCTGCTGGTGTTTGGACAAATTCTTCTTTTGTCAACGGATATAATAATCCAAATGATCCAACAGCAACTGCAATAGTTGTTCCGTTTATGTTAAAAAGAAGTAAAACTTATAATGGTAAATCTCAATTAGTTTGTTTTGAGAGATCATTTTCATTAACATCTAATAACAACATAGTTAAAATTGGGTTTTTAACAAATTTAAATTCACTTTCTTTTCCTGCAAAAGCAATAAAAGAAATTATAATTGGTAATGGTGTTAAAGAAACTATTACTTATAGTAATTTAATTGACAATAATGGCAGCTATAATGCAGCTTTACCATCAGAAATTTATCCGAATATAGATTTAATTAATATGCCAAATATAAATGTTGTTACACAAATAGAAAAGCAAACTAAGGTTATAAGTAAAAAGCAATTGTTTAAATATTATGGAGCAACTAGTAATATTGAAGGTCAAGGATTTTTAGGTTTTAGATCTATGTTGAAAACAAATTGGTTTTATGACGTTTCTAAAATTATTTCTAATGTAACCAATTATAATATTTCTAAAGTTGATGATTTACATAATTTTACTTTTAAAGGAGCACCTTCTGAAAGTTATTCCGTTCTTGGGTTGTCAACTTTAGGCGCACCATTTCAACCTACAAATCCATATATTAATTGGACTCGATATACATATAATTACGATTTATTTGGTGATATTATTTATACTCCATTTTTATCAAATAAAGTTTTTAAACTTCAAAATACAAATACCCAAATTTATGATGGATTAAATGGGAATGTTGTAAATATTGAAACAAAATATGACGCATACAATAATCCTCTTAGGATTACAACATTAAAAAGCAATAGTAATTTAACAGATACAAAATCAACAATAGAAAACTTTGGATATGATAATTTACCAACAGTAACACCTTATTTTATTGGTAGACCTAAAAGCAAAATTGTTTCAACATCAATCCAACCAAGCAATGATGTTTCAATAGATGAACAATTGTATATTTATGATACTAATTTACTTAAAGAGATAAAAAAAAGAACAACAAATTCTAGTTTAACTACAGATTACATTACAGAAAACAATAATTATGATTTGTTTGGCAATATAATAACGAAAACAATATCAACCCCAAATGAAGTTAATAGAGTTTCAAGTTTTCAATATGACAGTTCTAAAAGATTTATTTTAAAGAAAATAGATTTACAATCTTTAGCAACAGACTACACTTATAATTTGAGTAATGGTTTGCTTTTAACAGAAACATTACCATCTAATGCTGGTTCACCACTAATTACAACTCATAGTTATGATGCTTGGGGTAAAAAAACATGGACTAGAAATTATTTAAATAAAGTTGAAACCTATGGTTATGCAAATACTTCGGATGGTATTGTAATAACAACAACTGGTCCTGTAGGAGAAGATTATGGCAGTAAAATAATTTTAGATGATTTAGGACGAAAAAATCATGAAGGAATAAAAACTATTGATGGAAATTGGTCTTACACTTCTACCTACTATGATATTCAAGATAATCCTGTATTAGTAACGCAACCATATATAGCAGGAATAGATGGTGTAGGTACATTTGATTCTTGGAATGAAATGCAATATGATATTTACAATAGAATAATTCAATCTAATACATTAATTTCTGATTCTTTTAGCGGAAAACAAACAACGTATTCCTACTCAGGGTTATCAATTACAGAAAATGATGGACAGAAAAATAAAGTAACAACAAAAAATCCTTTTGACAATATAATTTCAGTAGTAGAAACTCCTATAGGAATTTCTCCAACAACAATAAATTTCACCTATTTTGCTAATGGAAATTTAAAAACAACAAGTACTAGTGGAGTAAACACAATTATTGAGCAAGACGGTTGGGGCAGAAAAATAACTTTAGACGATCCATCGGCAGGAGTTTTCAAATATACATATAATAATTTTGGAGAAGTTAAAACCGAAGAAGTTGTTAATAAAGGGAAAACTACTTACACGATAGATAATTTTGGTAAAGTAATATCTAAAACTGTTATAGGTACAGGTGGAGATAGTACTAACAGTACAACAAATTATAATTTTGATGGAATCTCTAAACTCTTAACAGGATTGTTGTTTACAGATGTTACTAATAACTTTACAATCAACTATACTTACGGATATGACAATTATAGAAGATTAAACAATACAACTGAAACTAGAACTTCTAACTTCTTATTTCAAAAGGATTATACCTTTGATGCCTATGGTCGCCCAGAAAAAGAGCATTTTTATGCCAAAGATTTGACAACAAATAAAGAAAGCGATAAATGGATAAAAACAATATATAAAAATGGATTTGATTATCAATTGTTTGATATGACAAGCAGTACAGTTGTAAGTTCTACAAAATTATTTCAAATAAATACTGTTAATCAGCAAGGAAATATTAAAACCGCAATAATGGGAAATGGCGTTACAATTGCTAATACGTATGATATTTATGGATTTCCAACGCAAATAAAACAAGATAAATCAACAACAAACATACTAACTTTAAACACAGTTTTTGACACTGAATTTGGTAACTTAACAAATAGAATTTCTAATTTATTTGGTACAGGTTCTACATTATGGAATGAAAATTTAATTTATGATAAGTTTGATAGACTAACTAGTTATCAAGATTCAAATGATTTACAAACTCAAAGCTATAATAGTAATGGTACAATTTCAGCAAACAATATTGGAAATTACGCTTATAATTTAACAAATGGATCATTACCTAAACCTTATACAGTTTCAACAGTAACACCTCCAACCGCGCCTTTAGATGTTTATAATTATTACAATAACAGAAAACAAAATGTTACTTATAATTTATTTAATTGTCCAATTGCAATTACTGAGCAAGGAAAAGAAAATATTGATTTTGAATACAATGATCAAAACAATAGATCAGTAATGTACTATGGTGATTTAACAACAACTAAATCAGCCAGAATAATGAAAAAATATTATTCATCTGATGGTAGTATGGAAATTAAACGAAGAACAGTAAATGGCATTAGTATTAACGATTTTGTTACTTACATAGGTGGTGATGGATATACTGCGCCTGTAGTTTATAAATCTGACGGAATAACAAAAAACTACTTTTATTTGCATAGAGATTATCAAGGTAGTATTTTAGCCATTACAAATAGTACAGGAATTATTATTGAAAAACGTTTTTTCGATGTTTGGGGTTCTTTGATAAAATATGCTGGTAGCAATGGGGTTTCAGTATTGCCAACAACAACAGCAAATAGTTTGTTCTTAGATAGAGGATATACTGGTCATGAACATTTATTAGGAGTTGGCTTAATAAACATGAACGCAAGATTATATGACAATAAATTACACCGTTTTTTACAACCAGATAATAATTTACAAGATGCATCAAATTCTCAAAATTATAATCGTTACAGTTATTGTTTAAATAATCCAACTAAATATTTTGATCCTAGCGGAAATGATGGCGAAGAATCAAATGGAGGTGGAATATTTCAAGCTGCAGCATACGTTCTATCATTTTTTACAAATTCATATACTAATAACTTTTACATTCCACCATACAGTACAGAAATTGTTAAAAATGAATCTCATCCTCAACCAGTTTTACCTTCTTGGATTACTTATGAAAGTGCTTCAATGTATATTAATACTAGTTTTGGATCCGTATCTTTAGGTTTTGCTTCTGGTGAATCTATGGGATTTAATTATTTTAATAATAAATTTTCTAGTAGTAGTCCTGTTGAAAGTCATAGTTATGTAGCAGATGGAGGCGGAAATTTAATTCAATCACAATGGAAGAATTTTTCAAAAATTGCTAGTGATTCTAGTATTAGGTTAGAATATTATTTTGATAAAAATAAATATATTTTTAATAATGCGACAAATCAAGCTGAATATGCTATGAGTAGATATCATATCCAACAATCTACAAGATCACAATTAAGTGATTTAGGAAGAGCTTTTTCTGCGATATCGAAATCTAGTCAATCTCAACTAGAAACTGCAAAATTATATGCTTCTAGAATGTGGACTTCAAGTGGTGAGTTAAGAGGTGGTAAATTTTCAGCACAATTATTTAAATATGGAGGAAAAACACTTGTTGTTACTGGTGTTGCTATGTCAGCATATAAAGTATATAATTCTAATAATAGATCCTTGGCATTAACTAAAGAGATTGGTGGATGGGCTGGAGCTTATGAAGGAGCCGTTATTGGAGCAGCTTACGGTTCATTAATTGGACCTTGGGGTACAGTAATCGGAGGATTCGTTGGTGGTGCGGTTGGTTATTGGGCAGGTTCAACTTCTGGCGAAATATTATATAATACTATAAACCCATAAATTGCATGAATAAAAAATTTATAAAAGAGTATGAGTTTTTAAAATTCAATTATGATAAAATGCCTTCTATAACTGAAATAGATGAAATTAGATTTGTCAAAGTTTTAAAGAGTTGTAAGTTAAAATATATTAAAATTCCTTTTTTTCTTATATTTTTAGAAAATGATTGGATTGATTTTAGTTCAGATGGTATTAGGGAAGATTCAATTGATTTTTATTCTGTTAAGACTAAATATCCAAATAAAGTATTTGTTATAGGTATATTAATTGAATATTTTAAAAATGGAACTAAAAATGAAAAGTTGGTTTATGTTAATTCTATAAACAGTTTATATTTTAAATTATTAATTTCTAAATATAACAGTTTTTGGAATCCTTAAAATATAAAATTAAATAATAATTTTTTAAATATTTCATTTATATAAACTTATGATTTATTTAATCTGATCTAAAGAGGAAAGCTAAAAGAAATAAAAGATAACGGTTATGAAATTTTTTGATGGAGAACCTGTCCCTTATAAAGTACCACTAAAAATTATTAAATAAAAATTTATATTTGTAATAAATTCTTAAAGTGAAATCAATATATTTTATTATCTTATTAACAACATCACTTGCTTTCTCTCAACAAGAAACAAGTGTTTGGTATTTTGGTAGTAATGCAGGAATTAAATTTGACAGTAATGGTAATGTTACAACATTAACAGATGGGCAGTTAAACACATCAGAAGGTTGTGCAACAATAGCAGACAGTAATGGTAATTTATTATTTTATACTGATGGAATTACTGTTTGGAATAAAAACCATCAAATTATGCCCAATGGTACTGGGTTAATGGGTAATTGGTCTAGTACTCAATCGGCAACAATAGTACCTTTGCCTGGTTCAAGTACTTTGTATTATGTTTTTACCATAGATTACGAAGCGCATAGTAATGGTTTTAGATATTCTGTTGTAGATATAAGTTTAAATAGCGGTTTGGGAGATGTTACTTTAAATAAAAATATTTTAATTTATACTCCATCTAACGAAAAACTATCAATAGTTAAGCATGCTAACGGCAATGATTATTGGGTAGTTACTCACGGTTGGAATAATAATTCTTTTTTTAGTTATTTATTAACATCATCAGGTTTAAATTTAGTTCCTGCTGTTTCTAATATTGGTGCTATTACTACTGGCGATGTTACAAATTCTTGGGGTTATATGAAAATTTCTCCAGATGGAAAAAAATTAGCTATTTGCAATTCTCATATTGATGCAGAGGTTATGGATTTTGATAATAATACTGGATTAGTTTCAAATCTGATTATACTTTTTACTGGTTCTGGACTTCCAGACACTAATTTTGCCTATGGTGTAGAATTTTCTCCAAATAGTCAATTACTTTATATTACAATTGTTGGAATATTTCCTTTGTTTCCTAGACAATTAATACAGTATGATCTTTCGGTAACATCAAATATTGTTTCTAGTGCACAAATATTAGATAGTTCATCTACTCCTTTAGGTTTTCCAATGGGCTTACAACTAGCACCAAATGGTAAAATTTATGTTACCCAAGTTATTCAAGATAAGCTGGCAGTTATAAATAACCCAAATATTATTGGTTTAGGATGTTCTTACCAAATGAATGCACTAGATTTAGAAGGAAAAATTTGTCAATTGGGATTGCCACCTTTTGTATCGTCATTTTTCAATGCTACTTTTAAAACAGAAAATTTATGTTTAGGTTCTAGTACACAATTTACAATAGAAACAGATCAAATAATTACTGATGCTAATTGGATTTTTGGTGATGGAACAACATCTAATACCATTTCTCCATTACACCAATATTTAAATTCTGGTAACTATACAGTGACTGTTACGGCTACTTCTGCTAACGGTATTAGTACAAAAACTAAAATAGTAACAATTTATGAAATGCCAATCGCTAATATTGTGTTAAATCAAATTGTTTGTGATTCAAATATAGCAACTTATGATTTATCAATTCATAATGCAACATTATTAGGCAATCAATCAAGTAGTGTTTTTGGTATTAAATATTATAATTCAATGACTAATTTAATAGATAACTTAAATGCCTTAACAACACCTTATAATCTCTCAATTGGTTCTAATTTAATTTATGTAAAAGTGTATAATTTATTAAATCCAAATTGTTATGATTCACAAAGTTTTACTTTAACTAAATATTTGAAACCAATTGCCAATAGTGTTTTAAATTTATTATTTTGTGATGATATTACTAATGACGGAACTGCTAGTTTTAATTTAAATTTAAATACTCCAATAATATTAGGAACTCAAAATGCCAATGATTATAAAGTTAGTTATCATAGTAGTCAAAATGATGCTACAAGTGGAAACAATCCATTATCATTTAATTATCAAAACACCAGCAATCCACAAACAATTTACATAAGAATAGAAAATATATTAAATACTACCTGTTTTGATGTTTCGCAATCATTTCAAATAGGATTATATAAAATGCCTTTTGCCAATCAACCACCAAATATGTATCAATGTGATGCTGATAATGATGGTGTAGAATCATTCAATTTATCAAATCAAGATAATTTTGTTTTAGGTAATCAATCAGCAAATGATTTTAATATAACTTATCACAATTCACAAATTGATGCTGATTTTAATTTAAATGGATTAAGTTTATCTCAAACAATATTAAATAGTAAAATTATTTATGTAAGAATAGAGAATAAATTAAGTGTATTATGTTATGCAACTACATTATTTGAATTAGTTGTTAAAGAAAAGCCAGTTTTAATTTTAGAAGATTCATACTCTATTTGTGAAGGTAAAAATATCACTATTCAAGCTCCAATTGGTTTTGATAGTTATTTTTGGAACACAGGTAGTAGTGAAAATTCTATATCAATAAATCAAGCAGGAAATTATACATTAACTGTTTATAAAAATTATGGAACCATTACTTGCGATGACACTAAAAATTTCACAGTTTATAATTCTAATGTAGCAACAATAACATCAATTGAAACTCATGATTGGACAGATAATGAAAACGATATAAATGTATATGTTGAAGGTGAAATTACAGACTATTTATATTCACTAGATAATATTCATTTTCAAGATAGTAATCAGTTTTTTGGGTTGGTAAGTGGAGATTATACTGTTTATGTAAAAGATAAAAAAGGATGTGGTACAGTAGAAGAGAATGTTTTTTTATTAATGTATTCTAAGTTTTTTACTCCAAATGGTGATGGTTTTAACGATGTTTGGAGAATTAGATTTTCATCAAAAGAGTCTGATATACAAATATATATTTATGATCGTTACGGTAAAATGATAAAACCATTAAATGGCAATAGTATAGGTTGGAATGGAACTTTAGATGGCGAACTTTTACCGTCTGATGATTATTGGTTTGTTGTTAAAAGAAAAAATGGAAAAGAATATAAAGGTCATTTTACAATGAAAAGGTAAAAAACTTTTATTGCCCATTTAATTACTAGGTTTTACCAAAATTAAATTAGGATATTTTTTCTTCAAGTAAAGAATATTTTTTTCAGCTTCAATTCTTGTTTTATAATTTCCAACCCAAACTTTATAGGTTGGTGTATTAAAAATTATAGTAGCATCATAATTTAAATTTTCTTTTTTAAACAATGTTAGCGTTTTTTTTGCCTCTTCAATTGGACCATTAAAAATTTGAATTTTGTAAAATTCGTTTATTCTTAACGATGAATTGTATTTTCTTTTCTCTACAAGCAATTCTTCAAATTTAGAATCTTGATTTACAGTCAAATTTTGCCCTAAACAAAAATTAAAATTTATTAAAAATAATGTCACAATTGTTGAAATTTTAAGCAATTTTTCTGTTGAAGTCTTCATAATGGATTGATTTTTATACAAATGTACTACTTCTTACAAGAAACAAAAATAGTATTATTATTTAGAATTAATATAAATTAATAATTAAGGTATATTTAAGGTTTTGAGAATTGTAGAGATGTCGTATTTTTGTGCAAGTTTTAAAAAAAAGCGTACCGATTTATTTTTTACGATAGAAAAAATCATACCAAAATTAGTCGATAATCATTTATAATATGAAAAAAGTGGGAAACCATAATTCGATTTCAAGAATTTATTCGTTCAGTATAGCATTATTGCTTACTTTCTCCTTATCTACATTTGCTCAAGCACCAGCTCAGTCAGCTACACCAACACCAGTTGTTGCAGCTCCAACTACAGCGCCAGCAGCAGCAACTACATCCGGAGATCCAGTAGTTGGAAAAGAATTATTTAATTCAAAATGTGCTGCTTGTCATAATTTAGATAATAAAATGACTGGTCCAGCTTTAAGAGGTGTAACAGGAAGACATAAAAAAGAATGGTTTTATCCTTGGATAAAAAACAGTTCTGCTATGATAAAATCTGGTGATCCAGATGCTGTTAAACTTTGGGAAGAGTATAAACCATCAGTAATGACAGCTTTTCCTGAGTTGTCTAATACAGATATTGATAATATATTAGCATATACTGATACTCCAAAAGCTGAGCCAGTTGTTGGTGGAATTCCAGGAGCACTTCCAATAAATCCAGATGTGGATGGCAACAGTATTTCTAATAATGTTGTTTTAGGAATTTTAGCTGTTGTAATGTCAATGTTAGTAATAATGTTGTTTTTAGTAAACAATATTCTATCTAAAGTTGCAAAAGCAAACGGTATTGAAGTTGCTGCCAAAAAAGTAGATTTTTTAAACATACCTAGAGCATTTGCTAAAAATCAATTTTTAATATTGGTTTCAGTAGTATTTTTAATGTTAACCAGCGCTTATTTGGTATATGGGTTTTTAATGCAAGTTGGAGTAGATCAAGATTACGCACCAATTCAACCAATTCATTATTCTCATAGAATACACGCAGGAAGTAATGGTATAGATTGTAAATACTGTCACTCTTCAGCAAGAGTTAGTAAACATGCAGGAATTCCTTCTTTAAATGTTTGTATGAATTGTCATAAAAGTATTGCTCAAGTTTCAGATACTACAGCAACACCAGAATATTCTAAAGCATTTTATGATGGAGAAATTCAAAAATTATACACTGCTGTTGGATGGGACAAAACCACTCAAAAATATACTGGTAAAACAGAACCTGTAAAGTGGGTTCGTATTCATAATCTTCCAGATTTTGCCTATTTTAATCACTCTCAGCACGTTACTGTTGCAGGAATTGAGTGTCAAAAATGCCATGGCGAAGTTAAAACTTATGAAATTCAAAAACAATTTGCTCCATTAACGATGGGTTGGTGTATTAATTGTCACCGTGAAACTGAAGTTAAAATGGAAGGTAATGCATATTATACTAAAATTCATGACGAACTTTCTAAAAAATATGGTGTACAGAAATTAACTGCTGCACAAATGGGAGGTTTAGAATGTGGTAAATGCCATTACTAAATGTTTGAAATTCATTTTCAAATTACAACATAACAAAAACAATTTTAAGAAGCTAATATTTATATACGATGTCATCTAACAAAAAATACTGGAAAAGTGTTGAAGAACTAAACGAAAATAGTTCTATTGTTGAGGCGCTTAGAAATAATGAATTTGTGGAAGCAATTCCAACAGATGAATTTCTTTCAGATAGCTCATTATCATCATCATCAACTACTCGACGAGATTTCCTTAAATATGTTGGATTCACAACTGCTGCTGCAACATTAGCTGCTTGTGAAGGTCCGGTTAATAAGTCAATTCCTTATGTAGTTCAACCAGAAACAATAATTCCTGGAGTTGCAGATTATTATGCAACAACTATGTTTGACGGATTTGATTTTGCAAATCTTTTAGTAAAAACAAGAGAAGGTCGTCCAATAAAAATTGATAATAATAAATCTGAAGGTGCAAAATTTGCTGCAAATGCAAGAGTTCACGCATCAATTTTATCATTATATGATAGTATGCGACTTCAATATCCAAAAGTTGATGCTAAAAAAGCTTCTTGGTCTGATGTTAACAGTAAAATAAAAGCAAATTTAAAAAGTGCAAATGGTAAGCAAATAGTTTTATTAACTAATACACTTGCAAGTCCATCTACAGAAAAATTAATTGCCGATTTTATTTCTAAAAATCCTACTGCTAAACACGTTATTTATGATGCAGTTTCAGAATCTGCTGCGTTAGATGCATACGAAACTGTTTATGGAGAAAGAGCTTTAGTAGATTACGACTTTTCTAAAGCAACAAGTGTTATAGTTTCACTAAACGCAGATTTCTTAGGTGATTGGCAAGGTGGAGGTTATGATGCAGGTTTTGCACAAGTTAGAGTTCCAAAATCTGGAAAAATGACTAAGCATTTTCAGTTAGAGGCAAACATGACTTTATCTGGAGCTGCTGCTGATAAAAGAATTCCAATGACTGTTGCTAATCAAAAACAAGCATTGGTTAAAATATATAATGTTATTACAAATTCTAGTATTCCAACAGGAAAAATTCCTAACGAAGCAGAAGTTGTAAATGCTGCAAAACAATTAAAAGCTTCTGGAAGTAAAGGAGTTTTAGTTTGTGGTATACAAGATAAAAATGCACAATTAGTAGTTTTAGCAATAAATCAAGTTTTAACAAGTGAAGCATTTGTTGGAGTTGGCGCAAGATTGATAAGAAAAGGTTCAAACGAAGATGTAGACCAATTAATTAAAGACATGAATGCCAAAAACGTTCATACATTAATTATGAGTGGAGTTAATCCTGTTTATACTTTAGCAAATAGTAAAGCTTTTTTAAGTGGATTAAAACAAGTTCCTCTTTCTGTTGCATTTTCTTTAAAAGAAGACGAAACAGCTGAAAAAACTACAATCGCTGCTGCTGTACCTCATTATTTAGAATCTTGGAACGATAATATGTTGACTAAAGGAACTTATTCTTTAACGCAACCAACAATTCGTCCTTTATTTGAAACCAAACAATTTCAAGAAGTTTTAATGTCATTAAACGGAATTTCTGGAACTTATTATGATTATATTAAATCAAATGCTGCATCTTATTTAGGATCTAGTTCTTGGAATAAAGTAGTACACGATGGAGTTATTTCAAATGGTATTGTAACAATTTCTGGCGGAACAGCAGATTATTCTGGAGCAGCAAGTGCATTAGCAAGTTCTAAAGCTTTGGCAGATTTTGAATTAGTTTTATATACAAAAACTGGTTTAGGTGACGGACAACAAGCTAACAATCCTTGGTTGCAAGAATTTCCAGATCCAATTACAAGAGTTTCTTGGGATAATTATGCTACAGTTTCAATTGCAGATGCTAAAAAATTAGACTTATCTAATGAAATAGTTGCAAATGGTGGTTTAAATGGAAGTTATGTAGATATAATTGTAAATGGAGTTAAACTTGAAAAAGTGCCAGTGATTGTTCAACCAGGACAAGCAGTTGGAACTATTGGTTTGGCATTAGGTTATGGTAAAAAGGCATCTTTAAAAGAAGAAATGCAAGTAGGTATCAGTGCTTACTCATTATATAATAATTTTAATAACGTTCAGTCGGTTAAAATTTCAAAAGCATCTGGCGATCATGAATTTGCTAGTGTGCAATCTCAAAAAACCCTTATGGGAAGAGGAGATATTGTTAAAGAAACTACATTAGAAATTTTTAATACTAAAAATGCTAAAGAATGGAATGAAGTTCCAATGGTTTCTTTAGATCATAAAGAAGTTGAAGCTACAAAAGTAGATTTATGGGAATCGTTTGATCGTTCAGTTGGTCACCATTTTAATTTATCTATAGATTTGAATGCTTGTACTGGTTGTGGAGCTTGCGTTATAGCTTGTCATGCAGAAAATAATGTACCAGTTGTAGGGAAATCCGAAATAAGAAGAAGTAGAGATATGCACTGGTTGCGTATTGATAGATATTATTCATCTGAAGATACTTTTGAAGGTGATAATAAAAAGAAAGAAGAATTTGACGGATTATTTGGAGATAAAGGTTCACTTGGTGGTTTTGGAGAAATGGAAAGTCCAGCTAACAATCCTCAAGTAGTTTTTCAACCAGTAATGTGTCAACACTGTAATCATGCACCTTGCGAAACTGTTTGTCCTGTTGCTGCAACATCGCATTCACGTCAAGGTCAAAACCACATGGCATACAACAGATGTGTTGGAACTCGTTATTGTGCAAATAATTGTCCATATAAAGTGCGTCGTTTCAACTGGTTTTTATATAATAAAAATAGCGAATTTGATTTCCATATGAATGACGACTTAGGTCGAATGGTAATTAATCCGGATGTTAATGTTCGTTCACGTGGAGTAATGGAAAAATGTTCTATGTGTATTCAAATGACACAAAAAACTATTCTAGATGCAAAACGTGACGGAAGAGAAGTAAAAGATGGTGAATTTCAAACTGCTTGTTCAAATGCATGTTCTACTGGAGCAATGGTATTTGGAGATATAAATGATAAAGAATCTAAAGTTAAAGAATTAACAGAAGACGAAAGAATGTACCATTTATTAGAAAGTGTTGGAACTAAACCTAATGTGATTTATCACGTTAAAGTTAGAAATACATAAAAATTCGTATGATGTGTATTGTAAAATTGTATAATACGGTTTTATAATAAACATTTTATAATCCATAATAAAGTTAATAACTTCAGAACAATAGTAGATAGTAGAAAAAAGGTTTAAATAAAATCTGAAATCTAAATCTAATATTTAAAATCTAAAATTAAAATATGTCGTCCCATTACGAAGCACCCATTAGAAAACCCTTAGTTATAGGTGATAAAAGTTATCACGATGTAACAGTTGATGTTGCTGCGCCTGTTGAAGGAAGAGCAAATAAACAATGGTGGACCGTTTTCACTATCGCATTAGCTGCTTTCCTTTGGGGAGTAAGTTGCATTATTTATACAATATCTACAGGAATTGGAGCTTGGGGTTTAAATAAAACCGTTGGTTGGGCTTGGGATATTACCAATTTCGTTTGGTGGGTTGGTATTGGTCACGCAGGAACTTTAATTTCTGCTGTATTATTACTTTTCCGTCAACGTTGGAGAATGGCAATTAACCGATCTGCAGAAGCAATGACAATTTTCTCTGTAATTCAAGCAGGTTTATTTCCAATTATTCACATGGGAAGACCTTGGTTAGCATATTGGGTAGTTCCAATTCCTAATCAGTTTGGTTCACTTTGGGTAAATTTTAATTCACCATTACTTTGGGATGTATTTGCAATTTCAACCTATCTTTCTGTTTCACTTGTGTTTTGGTGGACAGGTTTATTACCAGATTTTGCGATGCTTAGAGATAGAGCTGTTACACCTTTTAACAAAAGAATATATTCTATTTTAAGTTTTGGTTGGAGTGGAAGAGCTAAAGATTGGCAGCGTTTTGAAGAAGTTTCGCTTGTACTAGCAGGTTTAGCTACACCACTTGTACTTTCTGTACATACTATTGTATCTTTTGACTTTGCTACTTCAATAGTTCCGGGTTGGCATACAACTATTTTTCCACCATATTTTGTGGCTGGCGCAGTATTCTCTGGATTTGCAATGGTAAATACATTGCTTATCATTATGAGAAAAGTATCCAATCTTGAAGCTTATATTACAGTGCAACATATCGAATTAATGAATATTGTAATTATGATTACAGGTTCAATAGTTGGTGTTGCTTACATTACTGAGTTATTTGTGGCTTGGTATTCTGGAGTAGAATATGAACAATATGCATTTTTAAACAGAGCAACTGGTCCATATTGGTGGGCATATTGGTCAATGATGACTTGTAATGTGTTTTCACCTCAATTTATGTGGTCTAAAAAATTAAGAACAAGTATTATGTTCTCTTTTGTAATATCAATTGTTGTAAATATTGGAATGTGGTTTGAACGTTTCGTAATTATCGTAACTTCATTACACAGAGATTATCTTCCATCTTCTTGGACAATGTTCTCTCCAACATTTGTAGATATTGGAATCTTCATAGGAACAATTGGATTCTTCTTTGTATTGTTTTTATTGTATGCAAGAACATTTCCAGTAATTGCTCAAGCAGAAGTTAAAACTATTTTAAAATCATCTGGAGAATATTATAAAAAACGTAGAGAATCAGAAGAACATAATCATTCAGATAAACATTAATATTGTTATGAGTACTAAAGTAATACACGCTATATACAATGATGATGATATTCTAATGGATGCAGTAAAGCAATCTAGAAAAGCACATCATCACATTGAAGAAATATATTGTCCATTTCCGGTTCACGGATTAGATAAAGCAATGGGTTTAGCACCAACACGATTAGCAATTTGTGCTTTTATTTATGGTTGTATTGGGTTAACTGTTGCAACAGTAATGATGAATTTTATAATGATTACCGATTGGCCTCAAGATATTGGAGGAAAACCAAGTATGAGTTATATTCAAAATATGCCTGCTTTCGTTCCTGTAATGTTTGAAATGACAGTATTTTTTGCAGCGCATTTAATGGTACTTACTTTTTATATGAGAAGTAAATTGTGGCCATTTAAAAATGCAGAAAATCCAGATGTTAGAACTACAGACGATCATTTTTTAATGGAAGTATCTGTAAATGGTAACGAAGATGAACTAACTACTTTCTACAGAAATACTGGAGCAGTTGAAGTTAAAGTAATAGATAAGGAATAAATTATGAAAAATATTTTAAAAATAATAGTTGTTTTAGGAATAATAGCATCATTTACCTCATGTAAAGATAGCAATAAACCTAATTACCAATACATGCCAAACATGTATGAATCTGTTGCTTATGAAACTTATTCTGAGTCTGGCGCGTTCAATTCAGAAAATGGGTCAAAAGGTAAAGAAGGTCAACTACCTGCTAAAGGTTCAGTTAAAAGAGGTTATGTTCCATATGAATTTGCCAATTCTACATCTGGTTATGATGCAGCGAAATTAAATTCTAAATCACCATTAGATTCTACTATGGTAGATATGAAAAAAGGACAAGAATTATTTGAAATTTATTGTGCTATTTGCCATGGAAATGCTGGTAACGGTAAAGGAAAATTAGTAACACAAGAAAAAATTCTTGGCGTTCCAAGTTATGCCGACAGAGTAATAACAGAAGGTAGCGTTAACCACGTTCTTAATTTTGGAATAAATTCAATGGGAGCATATTCAAACCAATTAAATCCAGAAGAACGTTGGATGGTTTCTGCATATGTAATGAAACTTAAAGGCGAATTATAATAATTGTACAACAAACTGATTGTAATAGATATGTATACATTTTCAAGTAAATTAAAAAATATTTCTTTCGTCCTGATGCTTTTAGGTATTCTTGGAATAGGATATGGTTTTTTAACTGCACCCAAAAATATTCAAGATGTTGAAACTCTTCTTGCTAAAGAAGAAGTCGCTCATGGTGGCGAACATGGAGAAGCAAATGCTCACAGTGAAGTAAAATCTGATGGTCACTCTGCTGCAACTTCTGCTCATGAAAATGAAAAACATGAAGCAAAAGCTACAGATAAATCGGCAAATGTTAAAGAAGTTGTTGCCAAAACGGACACAGTTTCTTCAGAAACAAATGTTACAACAATAAAAGATTCTACTTTAGAAAAAACAGAAGTTGTAGCATTAAAAGAAGAAAAACATGAAGTAGCTTCAATAAATCGCGCAAATAAAAAAGCAGCGCATTCTGAAGTTTCTCATGAAGACGAACACAAAGAACATGTTGAACACGTTTTTCATCAATTACAAAATAAACCTTGGGCTGCATTATATGTTGCTTGTATATTTTTTATGTTAGTTTCACTTGGAGCATTAGCGTTCTATGCAATTCAACAAGTAGCACAAGCAGGTTGGTCTCCAGTATTGTTTAGAGTTATGCAAGGAATTACATCTTATTTACTTCCTGGTTCAATTATATTTTTCGTTTTATTAGTGCTTTCTGGGTTTCATTTTAATCATTTATTTGTTTGGATGAAAGAAGGAGTTACTGAAATAGGTAATGCTAATTATGATAAATTAATTGCAGGAAAATCTGGATATTTAAACGTTACATTTTGGTTAATAAGAGCAGCAATTTTCTTAACTGGTTGGAATTTATATCAACATTTATCTAGAAAAAATTGTTTAGCACAAGACGAATCTAATGATAATTCTTTCTACAAGAAAAATTTTAAATTATCTGCTGCTTTCTTAGTATTTTTTATTGTTACCGAGTCTATCATGTCTTGGGATTGGATAATGTCATATGATCCACATTGGTTTAGTACATTATTTGGTTGGTACGTATTTGCAAGTTTCTTTGTAAGTGGTATTACAACAATTTCAATGGTAACTTTGTATTTAAAATCTAAAGGATATCTAGAAAACGTAAATTCAAGTCACATTCACGATTTATCTAAATTTATGTTTGGTATTAGTGTATTCTGGACTTACTTATGGTTCTCTCAGTTTATGCTTATTTGGTATGCTAACATTCCAGAAGAAGTTACCTATTTTAAATTTAGAATAGAATATTACAATTTACCATTTTTTGGAGCGGTAGTTATGAACTTTATTTTTCCTATATTAGTTTTAATAAATACCGATTTTAAAAGAATAGCACCAATTATTGTTGGAGCAGGAGTTGTAATTTTATGTGGACATTATATTGACTTCTTTAACATGATTATGCCTGCAACAGTTGGTGACAGATGGTTTATTGGAGTTTCAGAAATCGCATCAGTACTTTTCTTTTTAGGATTATTTATTTTCGTAGTATTTACAGCTTTATCTAAAGTGCCACTTACTCCAAAAAGAAATCCGTTTATTGAAGAAAGTAAACATTTTCACTATTAATATTTAAAGTTATCAAAAAATGAATAGTTTATTAATACTTCTTGTTTTAGTTTTATTATCAATTGCTTTATGGCAATTAACTAAAATATTTGACCTAACTCAAGTTGGTAAAAGAAGAGATAATTCGCAAGTTGCAAACGATAAAGACAATAATATCAATGGTTACATGATGTTTGGGTTTTTAGTTTTTATCTATGTAACTACAATTTATTGCGTAATTAAATTTGGTCATTTTCCTTTAATGGATAATGCCGCGTCAGAACATGGAAAAGATCTAGATCAATTGATGTGGATTTCTATGATGATGATTTTTGTTGTTCAAACAGTTACTCAAGCATTATTACATTATTTTGCCTTCAAATACAGAGGTAAAGTTGGTAATAAAGCAACGTACTTTGCAGATAATAATAAATTAGAATTTATTTGGAGTTCAATTCCAGCTATAGTTCTTGCAGTATTAATTTTCTACGGATTATTTGCTTGGAATGATATTATGTTTATAAACGAAGAAGAAGAAAAACCAATTGTAATAGAACTTTATGCTCAACAATTTAAATGGGCAGCAAGATATTCTGGTGATGACGCAGTTCTTGGAAAAGCAAATGTTAGATATATTGAAGGAGTAAATTCTTTAGGTGTAGATTTAAGTGATAAAAATGCACAAGATGATATTGTAACCGACGAATTACACATTCCAAAAGGTCAAAAAATCTTGTTTAAAATGCGTTCTCAAGATGTATTACATTCAGCATATATGCCACATTTTAGAGCACAGATGAATTGTGTGCCAGGAATGGTAACTCAGTTTTCTTTTACGCCTACAATGACAACATCTCAAATGAGAGACACTGAAGACATGATAGAAAAAGTTGCAAATATTAATGCAATTCGTTCTAAAAAAAGTGTTGAACTTATTGCAGAAGGTAAAACAGCTTTAGATCCTTACACATTTGACTTTTTATTATTATGTAATAAAATTTGTGGTGCTTCTCATTACAATATGCAAATGAAAATTGTAGTAGATACTCCAGAAGATTATAAAAAATGGTTAAAAGGAAAAGTAACAGTTGTTCAATCTGTAAAAGCTGATGCATCAGAAGCTGCTGCTTCTAAAGAAGATTCAGCTAAAAAAGATTCAACATCAGTTAAAAAGGAAACAATAGTTGCACAAACCGTTGTAATGAAATAATTTTGTAGATATATTATAATATTTTTGTTATGAGTCAAGATCAATATAATGCCGCGATTAATATTAATGATCATTCTGCACATGATACTCACGATAGTCATGCTCACGACGATCATCATGGCGAACACCATCATAAAGACACTTTTATTACTAAATACATATTTAGTATAGATCATAAAATGATTGCCAAACAATACCTTATTTCTGGTATTATTATGGGAATTATTGGAGTTGGAATGTCAATGCTTTTTAGAATGCAATTGGCTTGGCCAGAACAATCTTTTAAAGTTTTTAGTTTTTTCCTTGGAGAAAGAATGGCTCCAGGTGGAGTTATGACTAATGAAACTTACCTTTCATTAATTACAATTCACGGAACAATTATGGTATTCTTTGTACTAACAGCCGCATTAAGCGGAACGTTTAGTAATTTATTAATACCACTTCAACTCGGTGCTCGAGATATGGCATCTGGTTTTATGAATATGCTTTCCTATTGGTTGTTTTTCCTTTCAAGTTGTATAATGATTTCTTCATTGTTTATTGAATCTGGGCCAGCATCTGCAGGATGGACAATTTATCCACCTTTAAGTGCATTACCACAAGCTATTTCTGGTTCAGGACTTGGTATGACATTATGGTTAGTTTCTATGGCAATATTTATCGCATCTTCATTAATGGGATCATTAAATTATGTTGTAACTGTAATAAATCTTAGAACTAAAGGAATGTCTATGACAAGAATGCCACTTACAATTTGGGCGTTTTTTGTAACAGCAATTATTGGTATCGTTTCGTTTCCAGTATTATTATCGGCAGCATTATTATTAATAATGGATAGAAGTTTTGGAACTTCATTTTTCCTTTCAGATATTTATATTGCAGGTGAAGTATTAAATTATCAAGGTGGTTCTCCAGTTTTGTTTGAACATTTATTTTGGTTTTTAGGACATCCAGAAGTATATATTGTATTATTACCAGCATTAGGAATTACTTCAGAAGTTATTGCAACTAACTCAAGAAAACCAATTTTTGGATACAGAGCAATGATTATGTCAATTCTTGCAATTGCATTTTTATCTACAATTGTTTGGGGACACCACATGTTTATATCAGGAATGAATCCATTTTTAGGTTCGGTATTTACATTTACAACATTATTAATTGCAATACCATCTGCGGTAAAAGCTTTTAATTATATTACAACATTATGGAAAGGTAACTTGCAATTAAATCCTGCAATGTTATTTTCTATCGGATTAGTTTCTACATTTATTACTGGTGGATTAACAGGAATTATTCTTGGTGATAGTACTTTAGATATAAATGTACACGATACTTATTTTGTTGTGGCACACTTTCACTTAGTAATGGGTATTTCTGCACTTTACGGAATGTTTGCTGGAATTTATCACTGGTATCCTAAAATGTTTAAAAGAATGTTGAATAAAAACTTGGGTTATATTCACTTTTGGGTAACTGCAATTTGTGCTTATGGAGTTTTCTTCCCAATGCACTTTATTGGAATGGCAGGTTTACCAAGACGTTATTATACAAATACTAACTTTCCATTATTTGATGATTTGGCAGATGTAAATAAAATTATTACAGTATTTGCATTAGTTGGTGGAGCATTTCAATTAGTTTTCCTTTGGAACTTCTTTTATAGTATTTTTTACGGAACTAAAACAGTTCAAAATCCTTGGAGATCTACAACTTTAGAATGGACTGCACCAATAGAACACATTCACGGAAACTGGCCAGGAGAAATTCCAGAAGTACACAGATGGCCTTATGATTATAGCAAACCAGGTCACGATGAAGATTTTGTACCACAAAATATTCCAATGAAACCAGGAGAAGAAATTCTACATCATTAATAATAAAATATATTTTAAAATGCCTTTTGAATTTTCAAAAGGCATTTTTATTTAATAAAATATTTTAAACTTTTTTAATTTTGTAAGCAATTGAAAAAAGTTTAAACGACTTCAATTCAAACTTTACTTTATATTTGTAGTATGAACGAAAATTTAGATCCAACTAATAACGGATACAATCCAGAGGAACTTGACGTAGAAAAAAAGTTAAGACCTTTATCATTCGACGATTTTACTGGACAAGAGCAAATATTAGAAAATCTTAAAGTATTTGTAGAAGCAGCCAATCAAAGAAGTGAAGCGCTAGATCATACACTTTTTCATGGTCCACCAGGATTAGGAAAAACTACTTTGGCAAATATTTTAGCAAGCGAACTCGGTGTTGGAATTAAAATAACATCTGGACCAGTTTTAGACAAACCAGGAGATTTAGCAGGTTTACTAACAGGATTAGACGAACGTGATGTTTTATTTATTGATGAAATTCATCGTTTAAGTCCAATTGTAGAAGAATATTTATATTCTGCAATGGAAGACTTTAAAATAGATATTATGATAGAATCTGGACCAAATGCTAGAACGGTTCAAATTAATTTAAATCCATTTACGTTAGTTGGAGCAACAACTCGTTCAGGTTTGTTAACTGCGCCAATGCGAGCAAGATTTGGAATTCAATCAAGATTACAATATTACAATACCGAACTTTTAACAACAATAGTTCAACGTAGTGCATCAATATTAAAAATGCCAATTTCTATGGAAGCAGCAATAGAAATTGCTGGTAGAAGTAGAGGAACGCCTAGAATTGCTAACGCACTTTTGCGAAGAGTTAGAGATTTTGCTCAAATAAAAGGAAACGGAACAATTGATATAGAAATCGCTCGTTTCTCTTTAAAAGCATTGCATGTAGATGCACACGGTTTAGACGAAATGGACAATAAAATTTTAAATACAATTATCGATAAATTTAAAGGTGGACCAGTTGGATTGTCAACATTAGCAACTGCAGTTTCTGAAAGTGCCGAAACTATTGAAGAAGTTTATGAACCATTCTTAATTCAAGAAGGATTTATTATGCGAACTCCAAGAGGAAGAGAAGTTACAGAAAAAGCATACAAACATTTAGGTAAAGTAAAATTGAATGTTCAAGGTGGATTGTTTTAAAAGTGATCAACAACAAAGAAAAATACACAAAACTAATCAAAGCCGAATCCAAAAGACTCGGTTTTCTTTCTTGTGGAATATCCAAAGCAGAATTTCTTGAAGAAGAAGCACCACGACTTGAGAATTGGTTAAACAACAATCATCAAGGCAAAATGAGTTATATGGAAAATCATTTTGACAAAAGGTTAAATCCAACTTTGCTTGTAGATGATGCTAAAAGTGTAATATCCTTATTATTAAATTATTTCCCATCAGAGGAACAAAATCTTGAAAGCTATAAAATATCCAAATATGCCTACGGACAAGATTATCATTTTGTTATAAAAGAAAAATTAAAAGAACTTTTGCATACTATCCAAACAGAAATTGGTGAAGTTTCTGGAAGAGCTTTTGTAGATTCTGCGCCAGTTTTAGACAAAGCTTGGGCAGCAAAAAGTGGTTTGGGTTGGATAGGAAAAAACAGTAATCTGATAACTCAAAAAGTTGGTTCTTTTTATTTTATTGCAGAACTTATACTAGATTTAGAATTAGAATACGAGTATTCAACAACAGATCATTGCGGAACTTG
Source organism: Flavobacterium sp. (assembly GCF_043760115.1). GTDB lineage: Bacteria > Bacteroidota > Bacteroidia > Flavobacteriales > Flavobacteriaceae > Flavobacterium. The sequence continues at coordinate 332 of NZ_JAYUPK010000016.1, read as the reverse complement.
CACAGCTTGCATAGATTCGTGTCCAACAGAAGCAATTGTTTCTCCATATATTGTTGATGGAAGTAAATGTATTTCTTATTTTACAATCGAATTGAAAGAAAATTTGCCAATTGAAATGAAAGGAAAATTTGATAATTGGGCTTTTGGTTGCGATGTTTGTCAAGACGTTTGTCCTTGGAATAAATTTTCTAAACCACACAACGAACCACTTTTTAATCCTAACAAAGAATTATTGTCATTGAGTAAAAAAGATTGGGAAGAAATTACAAATGATACGTTTAATAAAGTTTTTAAAAACTCAGCAGTAAAGAGAACAAAGTTTGATGGTTTTA
>NZ_JAYUPK010000015.1:0-10468 GCF_043760115.1 Flavobacterium sp. | reverse complement strand
CGGTTTTCGCAAAGCGAAAACCGCAACCAAAGGATTTTCATTTTAAACGAAGTTCACTGAACACATATGAAAATAAATGTTTTAGTGAAGTAATCTTGGCTAATTAAGTTTTGTCTTTTGTAAAATTAAAAATTTAAAAGAAAAAATTTTAAGGTTCAGCAACAACATCAACAGGTTTTGCTTCTGTAGAATCTTTAGGTTTTACAACAACAGGTTTTGTAGCAACTACTTTAGGATAAACTGGTACATAAACTTCGGTAATCCATTTAGAAGGATTTTTAATATCAGCTCTAGTTTTAGAATAAACTTCAACAATTGGAATGTTAGCATTTCTAATAAAAGTATTTTTATCAGCATATTCATAACATTTATTCCAAGCTTTTTGCAAATGGCTGTAATCTCCAGTAAGTATAGATTTAATTGCAGTATAATAAGGAAGTTTACCAGATTGAACATCGCTTCCTTTGCTAATAAATATCGAATCTCTAACAGGAATACAAACAGCCAAATCTACCAAATCATTGATTCTATCATATTTTGTGTAAATAACAAATGGTTTTCCGTTGCTATCAATTTTATTTTTAGAAAAGAATTTTTCCAATCTTGGAATAATAATACCAATATTTTTTGCAACACTTTTTTCTCTACAAAGAACAGATTGTTTCAAGTAAAAAGTAGCTTTTCTGTTAACAACTCCATTTTCTTTAATAGAAAAAGTTTTTAATTCATAGTCCAATGTTTTGGCTAAGTTTTCTAAACTTCTTTCATATTCATTTCCAACAAAAGCAGTAATTCCACCATTAAAAAAAGAAGCAACTTTCGATTTAAAATCTAATTTACCAATACTTTTAACAGTAACTTTTGTGCCGCCAAGTGTATCTTTAAACTGCCAAGAAACTTTAGAATTTTCTCCATTTAAAACCTGATCTTGAGTAATTGTTAAGTTTTCTTTTACCAAATTTGTTTTTAATTTTCCTTCATCATCATCACCTTTCCAAGAAAAAGAAGCACCTTTTCCCAAAGTCAATTCAGGATAATTAAATACAATTGATTTATCTGTAGCAAATCTAGAATCAAAAGTCTCCCAATTTTTAAAATCGTTTAAAAAATTATAAATAATGGTTCTAGGTTTTTTTATAACCTTACTTCTAGTAACATTATAATCAGCTTTTTGAGTAGCTACAAAAACAACTAAACCAATAAAAAATAATATAACAATTAATAAAATATATTTAAGAATTCTCATTTTTTTAAATAAAATATCAGATTTGGTGCAGTAAAAATAGTAATTTTTTATTGTTATTAAACCAATAGTATTGTAGAAGTTCTTTTACAGTAAAAAAAATATTGGAATCTATTTTAATGATTATCGCTTAAAGAAAACCTTAATCAAAAATAACAATAAAATAAATCCTAAAAATCCAAGTAAAATTTTATAATTTCCTTTATAAAATTGATTGTGAAGTACTTTATCTTTTCCATAAGCAATAACCATTGCAATTACAAAAGCTATAAAAAATAATGCTGCAAATATCCATTGACCAGTTGTAAACATATTGGGTAATTTTTCAACAAATTTACTGATTTGTAATCAAAATTTGTATTTTGCACTCACAATAAATTCATAAAAAATGCAAAAACAAATTAACTCAGTTAAAGAATTTCATTCAGCTTTTAAAATAGGTTACAGTGAAAATATAATTGGCGACTTGGGCGAAAATAAAAACCTGCTTCGTTACAATTTAATGAAAGAAGAAAACGAAGAATATCTAGAAGCAGTTCAAAATAACGATGTTGTAGAAATTGCCGATGCACTTGGCGATATGCTTTACATTCTTTGCGGAACAATTATAGAACATGGTTTACAACATAAAATTGAAGAAGTTTTTGAAGAAATTCAACGCAGTAATATGAGTAAACTTGGCGAAAACGGCGAACCAATTTACAGAGAAGATGGAAAAGTGATGAAAGGTCCAAATTACTTTAAACCTAATTTTGAGGTGATTTTGAAGTAGAAAAAGAAGAAGTTTGCAGCGATGCAAACTTCTTTATTTAAATACCTAAAATATTTTCTTTAAAAAAGGTTCTTTGTTCTTTGGGTAAGCTATAAAGTGACTTTTTATTACCATTAATAACATATTCTTCAAAAACAATTAAATATTTTTCTAATATCAATAATTCTGGAAAATCTTTTTTATGATTTTCGGTTACTGATATTAAAAATGCAATTTTTTCTGAGCTTAAGTTGTTTCTTTTTTCTTTTAGAATGTTTGTTATCCAATTTACAATTAAATTACTTTTGACATTAATTAAAAATTCTATGTCTTTTTTTATGTTTTGATATAAGTTTTGGAGTAAATAATAATTATTTAGATATGCTAATGTTAGCTCATTATAGAATATGTGTTTATCATTAATGTTAAAATTTATGTTTATATAACTTAATAGAGTTTTTACTACACTATTTTCTTTAAAAAATGTTAAGTTATAATCTGAAATACTAATTGCAAAGTTTACATAAGCAGTATAATATTTTTTATTGATTTTTATTGCTCTTGTATATTCTTTAAAACTTTGTTCAAAAATTTTTTCGTCGCTATTTAGTATTGCAAAATCTGTTAATACGTTGCCTAAATTATTATGAGGAATATAATCATTTGTATTTAAATCTCTTGCTTTTTTTAAATTTTCTAAACTTTTTTTGTAAAGTTTTACATCACTATTAATTTTTGCAACATTATATAACGCAACACCTAAATTATTGAATACTTGAATTGAGTATGGATTTATAATTGATGCAGTTTCATATTTATCAATTACTTCATTAATTGTATTTTTATCATTTCTAAATTCTGAATAATCATTTAATGATTTGCCCCAATTAAAATAAATTGTATAATCATTCGGATTTAGGATGCTTGCTTTTTTATATTTACTAAATCCTTCGATAAACTTTTTATTATCAAGATTTAATTTTCCTAATGTAGTCAATACACTTCCCCAATTATTGTAAATATTGCTATCAGCAACATTTTCTTTTTCAGATTTATTGTAAATCTCAATTGCTCCTAAAAAGTCTTCTTGTGCAAAAGAAAGTTCTGCTAATAAAATATAATATTCGTTTTTATTAATTAAACTTCGGATTTTTTTTATTTTTTCTTCTGCATTTGTCCAATCCTTTATATCAATTAAGTTATAAACAATATTAATTAATTCACTTTTATCAACATCCAAATCTTTATAAATAGTTTTTTTCAGTTCTAAAGCTCTATCAATAGCTTGAATTTCATAATTAAAATCCATTCTTTCATTATGACTTTCGCAATTGGACAATAAATTATGAAATTTATTTTTTCTGTCAGAAAGTTCGTTTTCATTATAATAAATCGCCAAAAAGTCTATAAATAAGGAAGTTATTCCTTCTCTATGTTCGCCAACTTCAATGCTTATTCTTAGTAATGGTTCTAGAATATCATATAGTTTATTACGTTTGTCATCAGTGTCAACAATAATTTCTATTAAGCTTTTTCGGCTCAATTCGCTCATTTGTTTGCTTAATGATTTTTGGTCAATAAAGCAGTTTTTACTAATGTCAGTTCCTTGTTGTGGTTTTCTTGCAAGAGCTACATATCGCAATATTTTTTGTTGTTGTGCTGGTAAATAGCGAATGTACGTTTCGTAATAGGGTTTTAAATCGTTAATGGTTTTAATGAAGTGACTTGATAGTTTTGCAAGTGTATCGGTTTTTAAGAATTCATAAAAAGTAACTAATAATCTATGATTACCTTTTACCAATTGATGAATTGCTTTAACCTGTCCGCGACCTTTATTTTCTAAATGTTTTACTACATCATCACGTTTATCTAATTTTGCTAAAGAAATTAAAAATTCTAATGATCCTTCAAAGTCTAAGTTTTTTAAATAATATAAATTAAAAAATCCATAAAAAGGTCTGTCTTCTTTATCAAAATCTTTACTTATAGATTGACTAGAGGCAATAATGCTTATTCTATTTACTTTGTACAACCAAGCTCTTAACTTTGATTGTTCGGCTGGTTTTATAGAATCTAATATATCACTAAAATTTTCAGCCAGTATTAATAATGGTCGTTTGCCAATATAATCTTCAATAATTTTTTCGGCAACATTTACTTGTGCTTTTGCTTGTGTTTCTTGTAGTTCTTCTATTTTTAGTAATAATTCTTCTTTATCTGCATCATTCCATTTTACTAAAGCATTTATTATTCTTGTTAAGAAATCAAAATAATTAGCCACACCATATTCTTCTTCTGAAAAATAAGCAACTACGAGTTTTTTATTAGTAATGTATTTTTGAATTCTGTGAAATAAGATTCTAAATAAATGGGTTTTTCCCATTCCTCGTTGACCAATAATTAATTGTTGATTATTGTTTCCATCTTCTGCAATAGATTTTACTGCATTAAAAAGATAATCGGCAGTTTTTTCTCTACCAATTAAAAGTTTTTCTAAAATTTCTGGATTGACACTTTTTGCACCAAACGACAGAATTGTGTTTATGCTATGTTGATTCTCCACCATTTTTTGAATATTTCGTATTTAAATTTGAAAGCTCTTTTATCGTTTTTTATTTCTCTAACTAAATAATGATCACTAAATAATTGATATAATACTTCTGTAATTTCTTTACTTTCATAGTTCAGTTTTGTCAATAATTCTTCTTCAACTATAAAGTCATCTTCTTTTGATAAGACTTTTAAAATTTCAATTGATATTTCTTTTTGTTCGGTTGGATAATATATTAAAATTCTATCTTTTAATTGATTAAATGCTTGATGGTTTAATGTGCTATTCATTAATAAATCATATGATTTACTGATGTTTTCTTCATTAATAATTAAGTCAAATTCGGTTTGGATTATATTAAATATTTTTGAAATATAAAAAGGTAAACCATTAGTTAGTTTATAAATTAAATTCCAATTTTTTAGTTTTTCATTTTCAATAATTTTCATTCCAGACAATGTATAACATTCGCACAATAAATCTGATTCTGATTTTATTAAAGCGTCCAAACCAAATTCCTCCATATCATTCGTGGCTTCGCCTGTATATCCAAACTCTTTTTTAAAAGTTTTTAAAACCACTTTTATGCCAATCGAACCACAATAAATAAAACGAATTCCTTTATTTTCTAATTTTTGTCTTCGTTCTCTTAATATATCAAGTAATTCTAATGCTTCGTCGTGTTTTCCTGCTTTGTACCAATCCCAAAGCATTATTGGTAATTCGTCAAATATTAATATTAGTTTACTTTTTGAGTTTTCTTGACTGTCGGCTATATCATCTAGTGTTTTAAATAAAATTTCTTTCCAACTTTTTTTATATTCAGGTAAGTTTAAAGTAAATTTTATATCATTAGTCTCTAAAGTTGGACTTTTTACAATTTCTCGAATTAGTTTATAAGTTTTAGAAAAATCTATTTTGTACCATTCTTTTAGATTCTCTAATTCTTTTATCAGTAAATCAATTACTTCTCCAAGATTTTCTTTGCCTTGAAATGAAAAATATTTTGCTTTTATTTTATCATTTTTAAATTCTAAAGGTAATTTATTTTCATTGCATAAATAAGCAAGTTTTTTTAACAATAACGATTTACCCATTCTACGAATTTGTTCAATAGAAATACTTTGACCTTTTAAAAGTCTTAAAATCTTTATTATTTCTTGTTCTCGACCAATTATTTGATGATCTGGAATTGTTCCTATGGTTGGGTTTAATGGAAATGGTTTCATAAAATATTAATTTAAAATGCAAATATACGATAAATTTATCTTACGATAAAAACATCTTACGATAAAATTAACGTAAATTATTAAAAAGATGATTTTGAAGTAAAATCACAACATCTTCTGTACAAAAACACTGTGCAACCATCTATCAAATTTAAAACCAGAATCTTGAATTTTACCAACAATTTCAAAGCCAAATTGTTGGTGAAATTCAATGCTTTTTACATTTTCAGCATCAATAACACCAATCATAGTATGCAAATTTTGTTGTTGAGCAAGAACAATCAATTCTTCAATTAAAAGTTTTCCAATACCTTTTCCTGTGTGATTTTGATGAGCATAAACCGAATGTTCAACAGTAAATTTATAAGCTTCACGAAATCTAAATTCACTGTAAAAACCAAAACCTACAACAATTTCATTTTCTGTTGCAACAATTATTGGAAAACCTTTTTTTAATTTTTCGTCTAAGATTGCAATTTGATTTTCTAAAGTTCTAATTTTATAATCATACAAAGCTGTAGAATTTAAAATATTATAATTTATAATTTCTAAAATTGCAGTTGCATCTTCAACGTTGTAAGGTCTAATTTTAATTTCCATCGTTCAAAAATAATACATCTTACTCATTTAAAAAAATCTTTAAAATTTGAATAGTTTGAAATAAAAGGTAAAAAAACGCTGTAAGTATAAACTCTAAGTTTAAAAATTAAAAAACTTAGTTACTTTGTGTCTTTGGGGTAAAAAAATAATAATTTACTTCGTAACTTTGTGAAAATTAATTGCCTTTGCGACTAAGTGTCTTTGTGGCAAAAAAAATACTAATGACTTATCCTAAAATACCTTTAGCACAATCAATTATAGAAATTTGTCGCCAAAAAGGAATACATACTATAGTAATTTCGCCTGGTTCTAGAAATGCACCGTTAACAATTGGGTTTGTAAATAATTCAAATTTTACTTGTTATAGCATTGCAGATGAGCGTTGTGCAGCATTTTTTGCTTTAGGAATTGCTCAACAAATAAAAAAACCAGTTGCGGTTATTTGTACATCAGGTTCAGCTTTATTAAATTATTATCCAGCATTTGCAGAAGCATTTTACAGTCAAATTCCGTTTATAGTAATTTCTGCCGATAGACCACAAGATAAAATTGATATTGGCGACGGACAAACTATTCGTCAAGAAAATGTATTTGAAAATCACTCACTTTACAATGCCAATCTTACTGAAAATGCTTCTCCAGAAAACGATTTTTTAATTAATGAAGCAATAAATAAAGCTTTCGCCAAATGTGGTCCAGTGCATATTAATGTTCCATTTGAAGAACCATTGTATGAAACTGTTTCTCAATTATCAGTAAATCCACAAATTAGTTCTTCAATTTCTAAAGAATTTATTGTTGATGAAAATCTATCTCAATATGCATCTATTTGGAATTCATCCAAAAAGAAATTAATTCTAGTTGGAGTAAATGAACCCAATGCTGTAGAACAAAAATTTCTAGAAAATTTAGCCAACGATTCTTCTGTAGTTGTAATGATAGAAACTACTTCCAACTTACATCACCCTAAATTTATAAATACAATTGACACCATAATTACGCCATTTACTGATAAAGATTTTGAAGATTTTCAACCAGAAATTTTATTAACTTTTGGCGGAATGATAGTTTCTAAACGTATAAAAGCTTTTCTAAGAAAATACAAACCACAACATCATTGGCACATTGATTCACTTCGTGCTTATGATACTTTTGGGTGTTTGACAAAACATTTTGTAACACAACCTAATATATTTTTTAAATCGTTTTTTGAATTAACTCAAAACATAGAAAGTGATTATAATGAAAAAGCACAAAAAATAAAAAAACTTCGACAAGAAAAAAGCGAATTGTATTTGTCTAAAATTCCGTTTTCCGATTTTAAAGTTTTTGAAATTTTGTTGCCAAGATTACCGCAAAATTCGCATTTGCAAATTAGTAATAGTTCGCCAATTCGTTACGCACAATTATTTGACATAGAAAAAAGTATAGAAGTTTTTAGTAATAGAGGAACAAGTGGAATTGATGGAAGCACATCTACAGCAATTGGAGCAGCAGTTGGAAGTCAAAAACAAACCACTTTTATCGCTGGTGATGTTGGATTTTTGTATGATAGCAATGCGCTTTGGAACAATTATATTCCTAAGAATTTTAAAATTATTCTGATAAATAATGGTGGTGGAGGCATTTTTAGAATTCTTCCAGGTCACGATGAATCGGAAGTTTTTACAACTTTTTTCGAAACTTCTCATTGTTTAACAGCCGAACATTTAGCAAAAATGTATCAATTGGAATACCACATTGCAAGTACAGAAGAAAGTTTAAAAAATGGATTAGATATTATTTTTAATCAAAATGAAAAGCCATGTTTACTTGAAGTTTTTACACCAACATTGCAAAATGATAAATTACTTTTAGATTATTTTAATCATTTGGTTTAGTGTGTTTTTTCCAATAGTTCTTCCCATAATTACAAAAAATTTCTTCGCCAGATTTTATTTTTTGAGTAGCCATTAAACATACATTTCCGTTTTCATCTAATGTGATTTTTGCTTTATTTTTAAAGTTAGATTTTGAGAAACCTGAAGCATCATTGGCATATTTTGCAAAACAAGTTACATTATTACAATCTAAAATTTTTCCGTTAAGCAAATTCATAAAATAAGCATCATTGCCATTATCTACTCTTTTTTTTGCTTCTTCATCAGAAAGAATTTCACCTTTGTAAACTGAAATTATCTCGTCTTTATAAATGTCAATTGCTGTAAAAAGTCCGTTTCCAGAATTTTCTATTTGCGATTGTTGAATATATAGATAATCAGTTTCTTCTGCTTCAATTGTATTATTATCCAAATTTTTTATTTCAAAGATAAGTTTTTCAATTGCAATATCAAAAGTCAATTACAATATCAAGTTCAAAAATCAATTACAATATCAAGTTCAAAAATCAATTTCAATTTCAAAATTTAATTTCAATCTCAATTTTATAATAAATATGAAATTTTATATCTTTTGTCTTCCTGAGCAAAGTCGAAGGATTTCAATCTGTAATAAGTTTTTCTAACTTATTCAATAAATCTTAATTCCTAATTCCTAATTCCTTTATTCCTAAATCTCAAATCCTAAATTCAAATTTTGTAACTTTGCGTCAAATTAAAAAAAATGCTACAAATAGGTCAACACAATACGCTTACCATTTTAAGAGATACCAAAGTTGGTTTGTTTCTAGGCAACGGAAACGAAGCTGACGATGTTTTGTTACCCAATAAATATGTTCCAAAAGTATTTGAAATTGGAGAGGAAATTACCGTTTTTGTATATTTAGATCACGAAGAAAGACCAGTTGCAACTACACTTGTTCCTTATATTTTCTTGAATGAATTTGCACTTTTGCGAGTAAATTACACTAATCAAATTGGTGCTTTTATGGATTGGGGAATGGAAAAAGATATTTTGGTTCCGTTTAAAGAACAAGCTCGACCAATGGAAAAAGGAAAACGCTATTTGGTTTATCTATATATGGATGAAAAAACGAGTAGGTTAGTGGCTTCTAGCAAAACCAATCAGTTTTTAGATAATGAAAATATTACTGTAGAAAAAGGAGAAGAAGTAGATTTAATAATTTCGCACATTACCGATATTGGAATTAATGTAATTATAAATCAAAAACACAAAGGTTTGGCTTATAATGATGAAGTTTATGATGATTCCATTCGAACTGGAGATAAAATGAAAGGTTATATAAAAACAATTCGACCAGATGGAAAAATTGATGTTTCATTACAAAAAGTTGGATTTGAAAGTATTGAACCGAATTCTGAAATAATTTTAAATGAACTTAGAGCAAGTCGTGGATTTTTAAGATTAAATGACAATTCAAGTCCAGATGACATTAAAACAGTTTTAAAAATGAGTAAAAAAACATTTAAAAAAGCAGTTGGACTTTTATATAGAGAAAAATTAATTGAAATTAAGGAGGATGGAATTTACTTAATTAAAGAATAAAAAAATGCTGTAATAAATTTTACAGCTTTTTTCATGAAGTCGATTACACTTATAAAATCTCAATTTTTGGATTGATTTTTAAAATTTCTTGAAGAAATAATTCGCTTTTACTAGGCGAGATAAAAACATCATCATAGTTATTGTAAGTTACAATAAAACCTTTAGTATCTAACGCTGGTTTCATAGAAACTGGCACGTACAAACCAGAATGTGTTTTTATTTTATTGATTTGTGCAATATCAATTCTGCCTCGAAATGGTCCAGAACGATATAGTAAAAGATTGTTTTTTATAACGTATCTTGTATCTAATAATATCCAAATTACTAGCGCTATGACTAATGAAATAATTACAAACGGAATTATTGAAAATGTATTTTCGTAAAAATTTACAACTAATATTGTAATTAAAAACACTACCAAAAACCACAATATTCCTATTGTAAAATTATTTTTGGTTGATAGAAATTTGTTCATTGGTTAATTAATTCAAATAATTGATACAAAATTATACTATTTATTGTGATTTTCATAGTATTCAATATATTTAATCGCTGAATTCAAGTTACAAATGCAACTTTTTGGTTAAACATATAATTTGGTGATTCAAAATTAAATCTTTTTCTTGGTCTATTGTTAATTTTTTCTTGTA
>NZ_JAYUPK010000014.1:0-4266 GCF_043760115.1 Flavobacterium sp. | reverse complement strand
TCAAAAATAAATTCTACTACATTTCCTGTAATTCTGGCATCAACTTGGTTGGAAGCACTTAATAATTGCAACGAATTTATATCAAATTGATTTGGATCGATAGTTGTTTTTACAACAATATTTTCTGCTTGAAAAGTTCCAGTATTTTCAAAATTTACTATGTAATGTAAATAATTTCCAATTTCTGATGTTGAAACGCTTTCTCCTTCAATACAAGTAATATCATTTGGATCAAAAGAACCAACAACCGTTTGATTGTAAGTAAATAAATTATCTGAAGTAATTTCATCAGAAAGTGTTGTGTTTATTGCTGCCGAGAAATTAAGAATGTCTCCAATATTTACTGCTGGTGTTTCTGTTGGTGAATTTACGTTTAGAGTGATGTAAAATCTTCTACTTTCAAATGGTTGTAAATTAATGAAATCATAATTTAAAATTCCTGTACTTTGAGTTGTAGTTGCAAATGTTGATGATACAAAATCTAAAATTAAATCATCATAGTTGAAATTTAAGTTGCCAGAAACTGTTTGATTACCTTTATTTTTATACGTTACAAGATATTCAGCATTAAAACCTGGTCTTGCTGGAATTGTTGGAGCAATTACAATTTCTAAATCGTTATGAATACCATTTGCTGTAATGCAGAAATCTTGAGTTGCAACATTGTTATTATTATTTGCAAAAGGAATTGTTGCCGTGTTTGGAGAAAAGTTAAACCAAGTTGGGTTTTCAATACTTGGAGTAATATTGAAATTTCCAGCTTGTGTGTAAAATTTGTAATTTCCTGTAGCGTTTGTAAAACTTGCTCCAGTAGTTGTAACATCATTAATGTTTACTCTAATGTTTTTTTGAGGTAAATCGTTGGTGTCGCAACCGTTGTTGTTGGCATCGAATTTTGTGGTTCCTGTTATTGTATTGTAGTTTCCACCTGGAATGAAAGAGCAGTAGGAGTTTACTACTATATTAGTCAACCCTGCAAAACTTAAATTAGAATTGATGTTTAAAATTTCATCTTCATCTGCACAAATAAAATTTAGATTATTACAACCAATAAAAGTATCCTCATTTGATTCGTTTAATGTGCTATTTTTTAAAATTACTGTTTCTAAAAATAGATTTCCAATACAAGAAAAATATTGTAAATTAATATTTGATGAACAATCAACATTAATTAATAAATTACCACTACAATAAAAGTTTATTAAATTATTTAAACTATTTAAATTCAACGCTGAAATTAAATTTCCAGAACAAGAAAGTGTCTCTAAATTACTTAAATTATTTAAATCTAAAATAGTGATTTGATTTGATTGACAATATAAATATTTTAAGTTTGAACAACCAATTAAATTAATTAGACTAATAGTGTTGTCATTGCAACTTACTGTTTCTAATGATGTTAAGTTAGAAACGTCTAAATTTGTTAAAGAATTATTATAACAATAAAGTTCTTTCAAATTAATCATGCCATTTAAATTAATTGAATTTATTTGATTACAACAACATTGAATATAATTTAAATTAATCAATCCAGTAATATTTAATGCTGTTAATTGATTTCCAAAACAATTTAAATGATTTAAGTTTAATAATTGTAATAAATTAATATTTGTAAGTAGATTTGAACCACAATCAAGATAGGTCAAATTAATATTTAAAGATAAATCTAAAGTTGATATACTATTATATTGGCATTGTAAAACTTTTAATTGATTTAAACTTGTGACATCTAAATTTAAAATGTTCCAATTATTACTACAATTTAATTTCTTTAAATTACTAAAGCTTGAAACACCAACTAAGTCAGAAATATTTGAATTATCAACATTCAAACTATCAACTACTTGAGCTTCTAAAACCTGTATCTCACCATCGTTATTTGCATCAATTTTGATATAACCACCATTACCATATACGATTTGATTTGTTACATTAGATTGTAGCAACTTCGTCTTAAAATTCGCATCAGGAATATTAACAATCTGAGCATTTGCAAATACCGAAAACAACAGTGTAATGAATAATAACTTTTTCATAATAAATTGGGTTTATTTTATTGAATTTTTTTATTTGCTAATTTGTTTAAACAAAATATCCTGCAACAACTCTTTTTTTCGTTGCGAAATGGGTATGTTGGTATTGTCTTGCATAATAATGTTGCCGCCTTCTTTCTTGATGTATGACTTTAAATATTTTAAATTTATTAAATGACTTTGGTGTACTCTTAAAAAGCCGCTGTCTTTTAATAATTCTTCATATTCTTTTAAGGTTTTAGAAATTAGAATTACTCTGCCATTTTTCATGAAAAACTTGGTGTAATTGTCATCACTTTCACATCTAATTATGTCTGCAATTTCAAATTGATGAATGCCATCAGAATTAGAAAGTGCAATTCGCTTAAAATTGTTTTTTTCTTTTTTTACGTTTTCTAAAAGTAATTCTATGTTAGAAAATTCGTTATTCTTTTCAATGGTTTTAATTATTTTTTCAATTACTTTTTTTAATTCTCCAGGATCAACAGGTTTTAAAAGAAAATCTAAAGCGCTAAATCTAAATGCTTTAATGGCAAACTCTTCGTGAGCAGTTATAAAAACAACGTGACTTTCTATTTTGCCTTGTTTTTCGTTTATTTTTTCTAAAATGTCAAATCCTGTTCCGTCAGTTAATTGAATGTCTAAAAAAATAACTTGCGGCTTTAAATTTTCAATTGCTGCAATACCAGACAAAACGGTATCTGCTTCGCCAATAATGTCAATTTGTGGCGCAAATAATGTAAGCAAACCTCGCATTCCGCTTATTATGTTGCTGTCGTCGTCTATTATTACTGCAGTTATCATACTTTATTTTGTTTTTTTGTCATTCTGAGGCACGAAGAATCTCACAAATTAAACGCAGAGATTCTTCCTTCGTCAGAATGACAAATTAGACATTTATAAATTGTATTGGCAAAGTCAAAATTACTTTTGTTCCATTTTCTTTATCTTCAATTATCATTTTAGATACTTGTCCTGTAGTTGATTGTATTTTTTCTAAACGTTTATTAATAATATCAATTGCCATAGATTTATGAACCGAAACTGAGTTTTCTTTCATTTTTTTAGATGCTGGAATTCCAATTCCGTTGTCTAGAATACTGCATTTTAAGCCATTGTCTTCTATGTAAAAATCTATTTTTATAATTCCAAATTCTTTTTTTGGTACAATTCCGTGAAAAATGGCATTTTCTACCAAAGGTTGAATAAACAATGGCGGAATTGCCATATCATCTTCAATTGCATCACTTTTAGTAATTGTATAATTAAATTTATTTGAGTTATTAATTTAAATTCCGTATATTAGTCCCATTAAATACTGATACATGGATAATTTTAAAGGTCAAAACATACTCAATCTAGTAAAAGAATTCCCGAATGATGATGCTTGCAAAGCATATTTGAGCAAAATTAAATGGACGGACGGTTTTAAATGTACTAAATGTGGAGCAGAAAAAGGATGTGAGAAATCAGGTTTTACCTATCATTGTTATAGATGTAACCATGTGGAAAGTGCCACAGCAAACACATTGTTTCATAAAGTGAAATTTGGTTTACAAAAAGCATTTTTAATTGTTTTTGAAATGACAACCACAACCAAAAGTTTGTCCAGTATTCAGGTTGGAAAACGATATGGAATTAGTCAAACTACAGCTTGGTTTTTTATGCAGAAAGTAAGAGTTGCAATGAAAAGTAGTCATAAATATCCTTTGTCAGAAATTGTCCATGTTGATGAATTTGTAGTTGGAGGAAAAGAAGATGGAAAACAAGGAAGAAGTTATGATACTAAAAAGACAAAAGCTGTCATAGCCGTTGAATTGACTGATAAAAACAAAGTAAAACGAGTTTATGTAAAAGCCATTGATGATTATTCTGCGAAATCATTGACGCCGATATTTGAGGAACATATTAGTACAAGTGCAAAAATATTTACTGATAAATGGAGAGGTTATTCTCCATTAAAAGCAAAATATAACATTGAACAGAAAGAAAGTAAAAACGGAAAGAATTTTAAAGAGATGCACATCGTAATTCATCAAATAAAATCTTGGATAAGAACTGTTCCAACTCATGTTAGCAAGAAACATATTCAATCTTATTTTGATGAATTTACTTTTAGAATTAATAGATCAATTTTCAAAGAAACTATATTTCACAAGACAATTGAAAGAATGATGAAAGAAATGCCTATTTATCAAAATCAAATAATACAGAAGCTAAATATATAACTCAA
>NZ_JAYUPK010000013.1:0-10485 GCF_043760115.1 Flavobacterium sp. | reverse complement strand
TACATCATTTTTTTCATCTATAAAAAGTGCGCCAAAATCTACTGCTGCTCCAAATGAATTGTAACTTTCTAAAGTCGAAGAAATTAATTTGGCATTTCCACCAATATGAAAATCGGTAAACGGAATATTGTAACCGTAACCAAAAGTTAAAGCAATTTCGCTTCCTGTAAAATCTGATGTTTTAATTCCGTTCTCATCATAACCTTCTAATTTTCCGTAATTTACATAATTTACTCCGGCAGAAAATGTTTGCACATGTCTGTCATAAGTATAAGCATACGAAGCTGTTCCGTAAGTTACATCACCAAAATAACTTCCATAGTTTAAAGCCAAATGATTGTCCATTTCTGGATTTATTGTTGCAGGATTAAAATGAATTTGATTTACATCTTCATCATAAATCGTTAGCACTTTTCCGCCCAAAGCTGCTTGTCTTGGTGAAGTTACCAAACTTAAAAATTGATAAACAGATTTACCTCCAATTTGACTGAAAGAAACAGCGCAAAAAAGTAACATTAAAGAGGTAAATATTTTTTTAAACATATAAAAATTAGCAATTTTCTATTTGTATAACGGAAATGCGAAGATATTATTTTTAAAGTTATTGCAAAATTGAAAATAAAAAAGGTATGAGGTTTATTTTCTCATACCTAATTCTTTAAAACCATATAGTATAATTATTAATCTATAGTTTTCGCATTAGCAACTTTACTGCTAGTAAGTGCAATATCAATTACTTCGTGCATATCTTTTACATAATGAAAAGTTAAACCAGTTAAATAATCTGACTTAATTTCTTCAATATCACTTTTATTTTCGTGACATAAAATTATTTCTTTAATGTTAGCTCTTTTTGCAGCGAGAATTTTCTCTTTAATTCCGCCAACTGGTAAAACTTTTCCACGTAAAGTGATTTCGCCTGTCATAGCAAGACTTTTTTTAATTTTACGTTGCGTTAAAAGTGAAACTAACGAAGTTAGCATTGCAATTCCGGCACTTGGTCCATCTTTAGGAGTTGCTCCTTCTGGAACGTGTAAATGAATATTATATTTGGTTAAAATGTCTTGATCTAGTCCAAAAATTGCTGCGTTGGCTTTAATATATTCTAAAGCTATTGTTGCAGATTCTTTCATAACCGTACCTAAATTTCCAGTTAAGGTAAGTGTTCCTTTTCCTTTGGAAATCAATGATTCTATAAATAAAATATCTCCACCAACAGATGTCCAAGCCAAACCTGTAACTACACCAGCAACATCATTTCCTTCGGCTTTATCTCGTTCTAATTTTGGTGCGCCAAGAACTTTTACAATATCTTCATCGCTAACTTTATTATTGTACTCTTCTTCCATTGCAACTGATTTAGCTGCATTTCTTATAACTTGTGCAATCTTTTGTTCTAAACTTCTAACTCCAGATTCACGAGTATAACCTTCTACAATTTTTTCAAATTGTTTCTTCCCAATAGTTAAATCTTTGGCAGTTAATCCGTGTTCTTTTAATTGTTTAGGAAACAAATGTTGTCTTGCAATTTCAACTTTTTCTTCGGTTGTGTAACCACTCATTTTAATAACTTCCATTCTGTCTTTTAATGCTGGTTGAATGGTTGCCATATTATTAGAGGTTGCAATGAACATAACTTTAGATAAATCAAATCCCATTTCTAGGAAATTATCGTAAAATTCGTTGTTTTGCTCTGGATCTAAAACTTCTAATAATGCTGATGATGGATCACCTTGACTAGAAATTGAAAGTTTATCTATTTCATCTAAAATAAAAACAGGATTAGATGTTTTTGCTTTTTTTATACTTTGAATTATTCTTCCTGGCATAGCACCAATGTAAGTTTTTCTGTGTCCACGAATTTCTGCTTCGTCTCTTAATCCGCCAAGTGAAATTCTCACATATTCTCTTCCCAAAGCTTTGGCAACTGATTTTCCTATTGAAGTTTTTCCAACTCCTGGAGGTCCAGTTAGACATATAATTGGCGATTTCATATCATTTCGCAATTTTAAAACTGCCAAATGTTCAATCATTCTTTTCTTAACGTCTTCTAAACCAAAATGATCTCTGTCTAAAACTTTTTGAGCATTTTTTAAATCGAAATTATCTTTAGAATAACTGTTCCAAGGTAAATCTAAAAATAAATCAAGATAGTTTCTTTGAATTCCAAAATCTGGCGCTTGCGGATTCATACGTTGCATTTTAGAAAACTCTTTCTCAAAATGTTTTTTTGTTTTATCATCCCATTTTTGAGATTTTGCACGCGTTCGCATTTCTTCAAATTCTTGCTCGTTAGAAACGCCACCCAATTCTTCTTGAATGGTTTTCATCTGTTGGTGCAAGAAATATTCGCGTTGTTGTTGGTCTAAATCAAACCTAACTTTAGATTGAATATCGTTTTTAAGTTCCAGTTTTTGAAACTCAACATTCATATATCTTAATGTTTCTAATGCACGTTCTTTTAAAACGCTCATCATCATTAAATTTTGTTTTTCTTCTACAGTAAGGTTCATATTAGAAGAAATAAAATTTATTAGAAACGATTGACTTTCTATATTTCTTATTGCAAAAGTTGCTTCTGTAGGTATATTTGGACTTTCTTTTATAATTTCTATTGCCAATTCTTTAATAGAATCTACAATTGCACCAAATTCGGTATCGTGTTTTCCTGGACGTTTTTCTGCAATTTCTTTAACTTTAGCTTTAATATATGGCTTTTCTGAAATAACTGCATCAATTTCGAAACGTTTTTTACCTTGAAGAATTACGGTTACGTTTCCGTCTGGCATTTTTAAAACTCTTAAAATTCTGGCAACAGTTCCAACATGATGAATGTCATTTTTAGTTGGATCTTCTTCTTCTTCATTTTTTTGAGCAACTACACCTATAATTTTACTACCTGCGTAAGCATCATTTATTAATTTTATAGATTTATCTCTTCCTGCAGTAATTGGGATTACTACACCTGGAAATAAAACGGTATTTCTTAATGGTAAAATTGAAAGTGAATCTGGCAATTCTTCGTTGCTCATTTCCTCTTCGTCTTCTGGCGTTAAAAGTGGGATTAATTCGGCTTCTGAATCAAATTCTTGTAGTGACAAATTGTCAAAAGTAAGTATGCGTTGATTGGACATAAAATATAGTAGTAGTCAAAAAGACGTTAAAAATTAGTAAATTTAGTAACAAATATAAGTTAAGGATTTTGGATACCGAATTAAAATCGATGTATGACACAGAAATGGCAGTAAAATCGATGTAAAACCAATAAATCGGATTATCGAATAAAAATACAATGATTGTGCCACATAAAAAAATCCGCCATATAGACGGATTTGATTGTTTATTGTTTATTGTTTATGGTTTATTGTTTTTAGTTTATTGTTTTTAGTTTATGGTTTATTGTTTATTGTTTTGTGTAAACTGCAGAAATATCTGCTGTTAAAAAGACTGGACTTCCATTAGCAGTTCCTACAACCTGACCATTTTGTTCGGTAATTACTAGAGTATTTCCAGAAGATGTAAAAACATCAGTATAAGTAATTCCGCTTTCAACATAAGTTACTGTTAGAAGATTACCGGCTAATGACCAAGTTCCAGTAAATGCTGGATCATTTTCACAAGTAATTGTGTTAGGAGTAATTGTCAAATCTATATCAATGCTTGCGCCATTTGCAGTAAAAGTATTGTTACTATTTAAGGTCAAAAGACTATTATTTAAGCAAGTAGTTTCATTCATTTGATTGATAGAAGAAGTACCATCTCCATTTAAATCAGTTGGAACAGAAGTATTAAATGCAGTTAATAAATAAGTTCCAGCGATAGTAGGATTTACTGGCGGATTTGTAACTGTGCTATCAATAAAGGAAACATCTGTAAAAATTCCGTTAGTTATTTGTTTTGTTAATGCTGGATTATTTAAAAGATAGCCATCAAAACTAAAAGTTCCAGATATTTTTTTCGTAGTAAAATTTAATGAATTAATAATTAATACTCCAGTTGGTTGACCAGTTGTATAATTAGTTGCAGAGTAAATATCTGTAGTTGTAGCATTTTGACGATAGGATATAACTTGATTTCCTGTTAAAGAATTTATTACATAAGATCCAATTGCAGGATTTTTAATTTGAATTGCAATGTATTCTCCAGTTGTTTTAATTCCAGAAATGGTTAATACATTTGTACCATTTACAGTAATATAATTACCAACGCTTGAATCTGAAATGAAATTTTGTCCAGCAACTGTAGCCGTAAACTGTCCTGTTTGAACTTCTGGACCTGTTCCGCCACCACCACCATTTCCGCCAGAACCACCACCAGTTCCTGGAGTAGTTAATTGAGTGACTAATGCTGGATCTAAAGGTTCATTATCACAAGAAATGAATGAAAATGATAGTATTAAAAATAAAAAAAGTGTAGCTAAATTAAGGTTTTTCATTTTTTGTAAATTTTTATCAAATATAATTATTTTTTACAAACTAAAATTTATTTTTTGAAACTCTGGTTAATAGCAGTAAACCTATTATAAAAAACACAGCTAAAAATACTATTGCGAATCTTGGACTTCCAGTAATTTGATCTATAATTCCGTAAACACTCATTCCTATTACTATACCTATTTTTTCTGAAACATCATAAAAACTAAAAAAAGAAGTTGTGTCTTTAGTTTGTGGAAGTAATTTAGAATAAGTTGATCTAGATAAAGATTGAATTCCGCCCATAACCAAACCTATTAATGTTGCCATAACGTAGAAATGTATGGGCAAAGTGATGAAATAAGCAAACAAACATAATATTGTCCAAAATAAATTTATTGCAATAAGAGTTTTAATATTTCCAAATTTGGCCGAAGCTCTTGATGTTAAAAATGCTCCAAGAATTGCAACCAATTGTATTAATAAAATGCAAATTATTAATCCTGTAGTACTTTCTTCTTCACTAGACCATTTTATTTCTTGTGCAGCGAAATAAGTTGCAATTAACATAACGGTTTGAACAGCCATACTGTAAACAAAAAAACTACTTAAATATCTTTTTAAATCTTGATTTTGTTTTAAAATTTCCCATACTTTTTTTAATTCTTTAAAGCCATTAAAAAAGACCGCTTTAGAAATTTTTTCAGAATTTTTATTTCCAGAAGGCAAATAATTATAAGAATATTGACTGAAAGCTATCCACCAAATTCCAACCATAACAAATGAATATTTCATCATTTCTATTTTGGTTCCGTCTTTGGCGTTCATTATTAATCCTAATGTTATGGCTAACAAAATTACACTTCCAATGTAACCTAGAGAATAACCTTTGGCACTAATTTTATCTTGTTGTTCTGGAAAAGCGATGTCTGGAAGATAGGAATTGTAAAATACCAAACTTCCCCAATATCCTATTAAAGCTAGAAAATAAAATAATAATCCGATGTAAATATGGTCTAATGAAAACCAATACAATCCCATACAAGAAAATGCTCCGAGGTAACAAAAGAATCGCATAAATGATTTTTTATTTCCAACATAATCGGCAATTCCAGATAATAATGGTGAAATAAATGCTACTACTAAAAAGGCAAAAGCAGTCACAAAACTTATTAATGCTGAACTTTTTATGGAAGTACCAAAAACTGGTATGTATTCTTGACCTTTTTCAAATAAAGAACTGTAAAATATTGGAAAAACTGCCGTAGTAATTACCAAAGTATATACTGAGTTTGCCCAATCGTAAAATGCCCAAGCGTTTAATAATTTTTTACTTCCTTTTTCTAGTTGTTGCATTGTTTTTATTTTTTAATCATTAAGGTAAATTAAGATTTATTATGAGTGTTTAATTTGATAATTTATTAAAAGTCTCGTGACTTTAAGAATTTGGGGATTTGGTTAGCCAAATGTATCTAATAAAAAACTAACCTAAATTACAAAACCAACTTTAAAGTTTGCCTAAAACCCCAATTGGGCCAACCCGCTGTTGGCAGAAGTATTTTTTCATTTCCCATTTTGCTTATTAAAAAAAAGCGACTTTCATTTTATCTAAAAGTCGCAATTAATTTTATGGATTAAAATATTTATTAAGGTAAGTCGTAAGCATTATTATAATCTTCTTCCGTTATTACAAACTGATAATTTTTATTTGTCAATT
Organism: Flavobacterium sp.; assembly: GCF_043760115.1. Lineage (GTDB taxonomy): Bacteria > Bacteroidota > Bacteroidia > Flavobacteriales > Flavobacteriaceae > Flavobacterium. The sequence goes on along the minus strand of NZ_JAYUPK010000013.1, from coordinate 4,356 downwards.
CAGTAAAACCCTCCTCTGAAAAAATAAATTTATTTGGAAAACATAAATTGTTACCCGATTGTCGAAGGTCACATATATAACCTTTACCATTTGGAAATTTAAATATTAATGAATCTACACCGCAGATATAACCACTGAACAATTCTGCTTGATAGTTACAGTCAGCTCCTGTAGCATTTGAATTAATTATAAGGTTGTTAATAATTAGATCATTATTTGGTGCATATCCTTCTATAACTAAACTCACAGTAGTTGAATTATTTATACTTACATTATAGTTAAATTCGTCTCTTTCACCCCTATCTGTACACGAAACAAATAAGGCGAATGCAATAAAAAAATAAATACTTTTTTTCATAACTAATCCCAATTTGCCGCATTATTTCTTACTTCTCTTACATAATTAAACATTTCATTTAATCGATTTTCGGTTGGATTTCCTTCAAAATTATTTATTAACTTTCTTTCAATACAATCAATGTCTCTACAATCGTCAATAGAATTTTGTATTTGATTAAGATTATAACCATTAACTCTATCCAAAGGCCAAAGTGAATTATTATTATTTTGATTTAAATTATCAATTAAATCTTCAACAAATGGTGTGTACTCATTCATATTTAAAGCAGTCCTTCTTTGTCTAAAAGAATTCCAACGACCACCATTATCTATTGCTCTTGAAGATTGATAATTATTAGCTATGATATTATACCTATCATTTGTTACAATTGTTTCAACACCTTCTGCCCAACTTTCCATAATTAAAAGTCTATTATTGCTACCACTTTCGAAAACTGAAAACATACCACTATCTAAATTTCTATGGCTTGCATGAGTTAATTCATGAACTGTTGTTGCGTAAATACCATCACTACCTCTGTAAGCACCACCAGAACCACGTGTTATTCTAATATCATACAAGGCAAATGTCGCGCCAATATTATTTAAGTGGTGCGAACTAGTATTGTACCAATCCTTTCCTACAATCTTTTTATAATATCCTGGATGTTGAATGTTATAAGTTTGAACTATACGAGTATAATAATCATAAGCTGCATTATGTATTAATCCATAAAATTGTTTTATGCCACCTTGAAAGTGTCTTCTCCAAGCTTCTCGTTTATGAGTTCTATGTCCAATGTCTCTTGCATTCCAAAATACTGTTCCAGCTTTAACAACAAATAATGGATTATTTTTAAAAAATACCGAATATTTAACTCTTTTCGTTCTTGTACTTGAGGTTATAAAAAATCCTTGACTGTTTGTAGTAGCTCTCCTTATTACTAAAAAGCCCCATTTACGTACCCTAACTCTTGCACCGTTTAAGCCAATGTTTTGACCTATTGCATCTTCGTGTACAGTAATTAAGCCACTAGGATTCCAACTTCTTCTACGCTCCATTTCAGAATCTATTTCGCTGAAATCAATTACAAGATTTTAAAATGGTATGTTCTGATTCATAGCCTCTTCATATGTCATTTGTTGTTGAGTTCCATCTGGCATAGAAAATAAATAGAATAATTCTTCTTTGTCTTCTGTATCAAGATTGTCAGTTAATTTTAGCGTTTGAAGATTCAAATCATGGTAATAATCAATTTCTTCTTTTTGAATATCAGTTGGATTATCACCTATTTCATCTTCTGGTGTAAAGTGTAAGTTTGCGATAATTTCATAGTCAACATTATCTGGAAGTTGATAATTTTTAGAAACAACAGAATAGTAATAGGTAAGATCTGTTCCTTCATAATCTGGATCTTGATATTTATCACCTTCACTTTCTATTGTATATTCAAATGGTTCGTCTGAAACTGCTAAAATGGTATCATTAACAATACGCTCATACTGTAAACTATCTTGAGGACTAAATTTTACATAATAATGGGTTGTTTCAATTTGATAACCAGAAGCATTGTTTCTGTAGTATTGACTTGCACTTGGAAATATAGAAGCAGTTGGATTATTCAATAAGTTTTCTTGTGCTTTTCGCATATTCTCAACTGTAAACGGAATAATTTTTTTTTCACCAAGCTTAGAATTGCTAGAACTACTCAAATCTTCTGTGGTTGTGTTTAAATCATTTGAATCATATTCACAGGAATAAAATTGAAAGATAATTGCTAGTAATGCAATTGTTTGTAGGAATTTGAAATTTTTTTGTTTCATAATTTTTTGTATTTAGTTGTTTTTAAGATTTAAAATTAATATTTCTGCCAACGTCTCGTGGCTTGACGTCAGTTGGGGATTTGGTTAGCCAAATGTATAAATTAAAGACCGAACTTCCAAGTACAAAACCAACCTATGAGCTTGCCTAAAACCCCAATTGCGCCAAACCGCTGTTAGCGGATGGTTTTATTAGAATTAATATGTTTCTTCATTTCTAATTTTTCTTTTTGTGTTTTTTAATTTTCCGTTTTCCCATTTGTAAATTAAATTCCAAATTCTTTTCCCGTCTTTTTCATATGCGATGCTATCGACAAATATAGTTTTCGTTTTTTTATCAGGAAATATATTTGCAAGATTTCTCGTTTCTGTATGTTTTTCTAATTTTTTAGTTAACGAATTTACAATTAATAAATTTCCTCTTGATAATGAAATACCTTGAGATGAAGTTGCGTTCAAATAAATATCAGCAAAATTATCAAAGTTATAATCTTTAAATAAAATTTCATATTGACTTAATTGAACTTCAAGTTTATCAATTTCATCACTTTTACTCCATTTTTTATTTATCAATGTATAAAGTTCAATTTTGTATGTTTTATCAGTTGGGCAACTTACGAGAATTGCATTTTTGGTAGTTTCAGAAAATATTTTCCCTGTTTTTATGAATAAAAATGGTACTTTATTTGAGAATTCTAAAGTGTCAATTTCGGTAGATTTTTCTAATAATTTATAAATTGTGTCTTGTTTAACAACTTTCTTTAAATCAATTTGTTCTTTGTTAATTTCATATTCGTTAATTCTTTTATTCCAAGTTTCGTTTTGGATTTCAGTTTCTTTTTTACAAGAAAAAGTAATTAAAATTAGAATTAAAAAAGTTGATTTCATTTTCATTTTTTCTGTATGTTTTCTGTCGCTCGAAACTATCCGCTAACTCTCAAATAGACGCAAAATCGAAAGGTTTTTTTTATTTGTTTTAAATTTATAATTATTGTGTTTTTAAACCATTAAAGTAAATTAAGATTCATTAACAATATTTATTGTAACTTTTTATTTTCTTTATAAAATTAAACTATTATTGATTTCAATATTTAATAATAGTAAATCTTAATACTAATTTTACATAAAAAAACCATCAGCAAAAACTGATGGTTCAAATATAAACTTTTTATTTTATTTAAATGTCACTCCAAATTTTGCTGCTTCTGCTTTAGCTTCTGGAATTAATGCTTTTAAATTTGCTATTCTTGTTGCATCTGATGGATGCGTACTCATAAATTCTGGTGGTTTTTGTCCGTTGGATGCTGCAGACATTCTTTGCCAAAATACTACTGATTGCTCTGGATCGTAACCTGCAATTGCCATTAGAATTAATCCAATTCTATCTGCTTCGGTTTCGTGCTTTCTACTAAAAGGTAGCATTCCGCCTATTTCTGTAGCTGCACCATAAGCTGTCATTGCCATTTGTTGTGTTTCTGCACTTTTACCTCCAGTTGCAACTGCAACTCCAGCGCCACCAAGTTGTTGTAAAAGTCCTGCGCTCATTCGCTGTTGACCGTGATTTGCTAATGCATGAGAAACTTCGTGTCCCATAACTGTTGCTAAACCTGCATCATCTTTTGTAACTGGTAAAATTCCTGTATACACTACAATTTTTCCGCCTGGCATACACCAAGCGTTTACTGCTTTGTCATCTACTAATTTATATTCCCAACGGTAATCGTTTAAATATCCGGCTTGACCGTTGGCGTTTAACCATCTTTCGGCTGCAACTTTTATTTTTGTACCAATTGTTTCTACTTTTCTAGCTTCTGCTGTTCCAGTAATAACTTTATTTTCTGATAAAAACTGATTGTATTGTTGAAAAGCTGATGGTAAAATTTCGCTATTAGAAACTAAAGCCAATGTTTTTTGTCCTGTAAACGGATTTTGAGAACATGCAAGCAGTAATCCTAATGCTGCTATACTTAAAATTTTAGTTCTATTTTTCATAAGTTTTTGTTTAATTTGTTAGTTTGTTGATTTCTTTACTACGAATTGTCTTTTTTTTATCTCGCAAAGACGCTAAGTTGCAAAGTTTCAATTATTATTTTTTTATAAAACTATTGTATAAATTTTATTAATCAAAATTAACAAATTAAAATGAGTTAGAATTGTATTTTAAAGTTTAAATATTATATAATTCTGTACAATATT
>NZ_JAYUPK010000012.1:0-30133 GCF_043760115.1 Flavobacterium sp. | reverse complement strand
TTTCTGGATTGTTATTAATGATTACCATAACCGATTTTTCATCGTTATATCTAAAATAAACATAGACATTATTCTCTGGATTATAATGTTTCATTTTTCCAAAATGTACAACATCATTGGTTTTTCGCCAATTGAATAATTTAGAAGTAAAATCGAAATATTGTTTTTGAGTTTGAGTTCTTCCAGCATTTGTAAAAGCATTATTTGCATCTGCATTCCATCCGCCAGGAAAATCTTTTCGAATGTCGGCATCGCCCAACTTGTCTTTGTTTCCTGCCATTCCAATTTCTGAACCGTAATACAATTGCGGAATTCCGCGAACTGTTGCTACCAAAGTCATTGCCATTTGGTATTTTTTGAAATCGTTTTTATAAATTTCGTTGAAACGTTGTGTATCGTGATTTTCGGCAAAAGTTAGCATATTATTAATGTTTGGATACAAGAAATCATTAGTAAAATTCTCGTAAACTTTTACCATTCCTTTATCCCAAGACGATTTATCTTCATTAAAAACTTGACTGATGGCATCGTGCAAAGTAAAATCCATAACGCTTGGTAAATTAGAATTATAACTTTGTATTGCAGCAATTTTACTGTCTTTTTGCCAATAGGCCATTTGCGCTTGGTCGTGCATCCAAACTTCGCCAACAATATTAAAATAAGGATATTCATCGGTTATGGATTTGGTCCATTTGGCAATTCCTTCTTTGTCATTATAAGAATAAGTGTCGACACGAAAACCATCTAAATCGGCAAATTCTATCCACCAAATGGCGTTTTGCGTCAAGTAATTTAAAACTAAAGAATTGGATTGATTTAAGTCTGGCATTGAAGGAACAAACCAACCATCCATACAATTTTTAGCGTCAATTTTAGAACCATTTGGATCCATTTGTGTAGTCATTCTGTAATTGGATTGAGAAAATCCAGGAAATTGATGAATCCAATCGTAAGTTGGTAAATCTTTATATATCCAATGCTGCCAACCCCAATGATTGGTAACATAATCCATAATATTTTTCATTCCGCGATTGTGCAATTCTGCTGATAATTTGGCATAATCATCATTAGTTCCATATCGTGGATCAATTTTGTAAACATCTGATTGTCCATAACCGTGATAAGAATATTTTTCGTCGTTGTCTTCGCAAAGTGGTGTTGGCCAAAGTGCCGTTACGCCAAGTGATTTCAGGTAATCAAGGTTTTTTATAATTCCGTCAATATCGCCACCGTGTCTTGAGCCAGGAATATTTCGGTCTGATTTTTCAGTAGTTTCTGGTGAGTTGTCGTTGTTGGGATTTCCGTTTGCAAATCTGTCGGGCATTATTAGGTAAACAACATCCGATGCATCGAAACTTTTTCTGTTTTTAGAATTTTCTCTTCTAGATTTTAGAGAATATTTTTGGGTAAAAGCTGTTTTTTTATTTTTTGAAAATGAAAAAGTAAAATCTTGTGCTGGACTGTTTTTTGTATTTATGGTTACAAAAACGTAGTTTGGATTTTCGGTTTTTTTTATGTTTTCTATTACAATTGAATTGGAAGTTGTGACATCGTATTGCGCAATGTTTTTTTCGTAGAACATAATTTGTACGCTTGATAAATTCATATCAGTCCACCAAAAAGGCGGTTCCACTTTTTCTATTTGTCCGAAAGTTGTGGTTGTTATAAGTAGTAATAAAAGTAGTTTTTTCATTTCTTTTTTTTTCTCGCAAAGACGCAAAGGCGCAAAGCACTATTTTCTAATCATAGATTGTTGACTATTCTTTTTATGCCATTTTTTATTAGTGCTTCGTTGAAATTTATTAGCAAACCTAATTTCATACCTGTAATTCTCAAATAAGTCAGTAACTGTTTTGGATGAACATTTGAAATTTGCTCAACTGATTTTATTTCGACAATGACTTTATCTTCTACAATTAAATCAGAACGAAAACCTATATCTAAATAAATATCATCCCAAATAACAGGAATTGGTTTTTGTCTGTCAACTTTAAATCCTTTTTTAGTTAATTCGTGATATAAAATAGCTTCGTAAACACTTTCTAATAATCCAGGTCCAAGTTTTGTGTGAATTTTATAGCTTAAGTCTACAATTATTTTTGATAAGTCATTTTCTGTCATAATCTTTAATTTTAATTTCTCGCAAAGACGCAAAGGCGCCAATTTTAAACTTCTAAAATATTTTTTGATAAAACTTTTTCAGTTTCTTTCAATATTTTCTCGTGCAAAGAAGCAAAGTTTGAAATTAATAAAAAACAAAATCGCAAAGAATTTTACTTTGCGACTTTGCGTCTTTGCGAGAAATTAGACCGTTACCAAATTATTAGGTTCCACCAAAACAGAATTACCATTAACGAAAACAGAAATTTGATTATTTCCTTCCAAAGAAAATTGCGTTTCGTTGTGATTGACAGCAACTTTCAAAATCTGATTTCTAAAATTGATTTTAAAACTATATCCTTTCCATTCTTTTGGGATTTTTGGTTCGAAATGAAGTGCATCATTTTTCACTCGCATTCCGCCAAAACCTTCTACAATACTCATCCAAGTTCCAGCCATTGACGTGATATGGCAACCTTCTTCAACTTCTTTATTATAATCGTCTAAGTCTAAACGTGATGTTCGTAAATAGAATGTGTACGCCATATCAATTTTATCTAATTTAGCTGCTTGAATAGAGTGAACACAAGGCGATAAAGAACTTTCGTGAACCGTAAATGGCTCGTAAAAATCGAAATGTTTTTCTAATTGTTCTTTTGTAAAATGATCTTCGAAGAAATAAAACCCTTGCAATGTATCGGCTTGCTTGATGTATGGTGAACGCAACACTCTATCCCAAGACCATTTTTGATTGATTGGTCGGTGCGATATATCTAAAGCTGCAACTGGAACTAAATCTTTATCTAAAAATCCATCTTGTTGCAAATAAACATCGTGTTTCTTAGAAAATGGGAAATACATATTGCCAGATACTTTTTTCCAATCTTGCAATTCAGCATCTGATAATTTTACTTTTTCGATAATGCGTTTGTGATCTTGTGGATATTCTAACGAAACTTTTTGGATTTGTTCATGCGTATAATCGATACACCATTTGGCAATATAATTGGTATAAAAGTTATTGTTTACATTGTTTTCATATTCGTTTGGACCAGTAACACCTAAAATCATATATTGATTTTTGTTGGTTGAAAAACTAGCTCTTTGATGCCAAAAACGAGCAATTCCAATTAAAACTTCCAATCCTTTTTCTGGAATATAAGAATAATCTCCAGTATATCTGTGGTAATTGAAAATCGCAAAAGCAATCGCGCCATTTCTGTGAATTTCTTCGTGCGTGATTTCCCATTCGTTATGACATTCTTCGCCATTCATCGTAACCATTGGATACAAAGCTGCACCATTTGTAAATCCTAAATTGTCTTTAGCATTTTCAATCGCTTTACCTAGTTGATTGTATCGATAAGTCAATAAATTTCGAGCCACTTGTTGATCTTTCGTCGCCATATAAAACGGAATGCAATACGCTTCGGTATCCCAATAAGTCGAGCCACCATATTTTTCGCCAGTGAAACCTTTTGGACCAATATTTAATCGAGAATCTTTTCCTAAATAGGTTTGATTTAACTGAAAAATATTGAAACGAATGCCTTGTTGAGCTTTTACGTCGCCATCGATTGTAATGTCGCTCATTTCCCAAATTTTTGCCCAAGCAGTAATTTGGTTTTGTAAAAGTTGGTTGTATCCTGTTGCTAAAGCAGATTTTATAGCATTTTCTGCAGCAACTTGAGTATTTTCGTGATTTAGAGAAACGGTGTAACCTGCCATTTTTTGGATTGCAGCTTTTTCACCTTTTGCAACTTGAACTTCATATGAAAATTCTACTTTTTCTTTATTTGAATCTACATTGGAAGGTTTTACATTCAAATTTTTATCGTTCAACAAAATGCTATTTTGCATAAATGTTGTTGCGATAAAATGCGTTTTAAACGTTCTTGCAGTTACAAAAGCTTCGTTTCCAGAATTTTTTACATCTAATGGTTCCCAGAATTTTTCTTCCCAGTTGGCATCTTCATTAGAAACTCCTGCATCAATGTAAGGTTTGAAAACTATTTTTGCATCTTTATTAATAGGTATAATTTCATAATTTATTACACCAACTTCATCTAAATCTAAAGATAGAAAACGTTTTACATTTACTTCAATTTCGGTTCCGTTTTGCAACGTTGCTTCGAAAGAACGTGTATAAATTCCTTGCTTCATATTCAATTCGCGACGGAAATTATTCACTTCGGTGCACGTATTTAAATCGAAATTTTCTCCATTAATTTCAATGTCAATTCCAATCCAATTGGGTGCATTTAAAACTTTGGCAAAATATTTTGGGTAGCCATTTTTCCACCAACCTACTTTGGTTTTGTCTGGATAATATATTCCTGCAATGTAACTTCCTTGAAAAGTTTCGCCTGTGTAGTTTTCTTCAAAATTGGCTCTTTGTCCCATTGCACCGTTACCGATACTGAACAAACTTTCAGACGATTTTACTCTTTCTGCATCAAATCCTTCTTCAATGATGGACCAATTGTCTGGTTTTATATAATCTTGGTTCATTTTTTTAAAAGTTTAAAAGTTTAAAGTTTAGAAGTTTAATTCTAATATCTAAATCATTTTAGTTTTCAATTTTCTTTTCTCTTTTTTCTAATTTTTTTTTTCTCTTTTCTAATTTATCAACGCTTCAATAAAAGAAACATCAATATAGGTAAAATCTTGAAAATTGTACTTTGCTTCGTGCAGGATTTTATCATCTCCAATGCCTACACTTATCATATTTGCTGTATTTGCAGCTTGAACTCCGGCAACGGAATCTTCAAAAACAATTGAATTTTCACAGGTTGCATTTAATAATTTAGCAGCTTGCAAGAAAACTTCTGGATCTGGTTTTGCGTTAGCAACATCGTTTCCATCAACTATTGCATCAAACATTGAAATTATTCCAGTTTTTTCTAAAATTGGTCGTGCATTTTTACTTGCAGATCCGAGTGCGATTAATTGATTTTTATCTTTCAAATAATGTAAAACTGGTAAAACGCCAGGTAATAATTCGGATGCATCCATATCTACTAAATAGGATAAATAATCTTCATTTTTTTGAATTAGCCATTTGTTTTTGTCTTCTTGCGAAGCGGTAACGTTTCCTAATTCTAGAATAATATCTAGCGAGCGAACTCTAGAAACTCCTTTTAAATCTTCGTTGTGTTCTGGTGTAAATTCGATTCCGAGTTCTTGAGCTAATTTTTGCCACGCCAAAAAATGATATTTTGCTGTGTCAACTAGTACTCCGTCGAGGTCGAATATGAATGCTTTTTTTGTCATTAAATGTCAATCTTTTTGTTAGTTGTTACAGTGAGTGTTAAAAGTCCAGCAACAATCATTGAGCAACCGCCAATAATTAGTGCATAAATAGGTTCGTCGTTAAAAAATGTGTTCACTAAAAATCCTAAAATCGTTCCTGCAACAATTTGTGGGATTACAATAAAAAAGTTGAAAACTCCCATATAATATCCCATTTTGTTGGATGGCAAAGAACCAGAAAGCATCGCGTAAGGAATGGATAAAATACTTGCCCAAGCAATTCCAACTCCAACCATTGCTAATAATAATCCTACTTTATCAGAAAGAAAATAAACCGAAATTAATCCAATTCCGCCAGCGCATAATGCTAACATATGTGTAAATTTATTACTTGTTCTTCTTGCTAAAACTGGAAGTAAAAAGGCAACTGCAGCTGCAACTCCATTGTAAACTGTAAACATTATTGAAACCCAATCGGCAGCATCGTTATAGATTTTTGATGTAGAATCTGAAGTTCCAAAAACGTGACCTGTAACCGCTTTAGTAGTGTAAATCCACATTGAGAAAAGCGCAAACCAAGAAAAGAATTGAACCCAAGCCAATTGTTTCATCGTTTTTGGCATATTCAATAAATCGGTGATAATAATAGTAAATCCATTTCTAACATTATTTGTTCTTAGTATTGAAACGATTGAAAACAAAAATCCAGTAACGAAAATCCCAATAGATAATATGTAAAGTTCTTTATGACTGTTGTCACTTTTTGAATTTAAATCATAAACAAAATAAGAAAGTAGTGCTCCAATTATTGCTAATGCTAATCCAATATTTAATTGTCTTTTTTCGGTGCAACCTCTTTCTTGTGATGCATCAAATGTTTTGTTTTCGTTTCTTGTATTTTCAAATGCTTCTAATTCTTCTGGCGAATATTCTTTGGATTTAAAAACGGTCCATAAAACGGCTAATAAAAATACAATTCCACCAACATAAAACGACCATTTTACAGACGGCGAAATAATTCCTTTAGCGGCAGTATTTTCTAAACCTACAAAATTTGTAAAAACATAAGGTAAAGCCGATCCAACTACAGCACCAAGTCCGATAAAGAAACTTTGCATTGCAAATCCTAAAGTACGTTGTTTTTCTGATAAATTATCACCCACAAAGGCACGAAAAGGTTCCATTGATATGTTGATGGACGAATCCATAATCCATAAAGTTCCAATGGCAATCCATAAAGTTGGGGAATTGGGCATCATAATTAATGCAATAGACGAAAGAATTGCACCTACTAGAAAATAAGGTCTTCGTCTACCTAGTTTTGTCCAAGTTCTATCAGAAAAATAGCCCACAATGGGTTGAATGATTAATCCAGTAAGTGGCGCAGCCAACCAATAGAGTCCTATTTTGTCAACTTCGGCACCAAGAGTATCAAAAATTCGTGAAGTATTTGCGTTTTGTAGTGCAAAACCAAATTGAATTCCTAAGAATCCGAAACTCATATTCCAGATTTCCCAGAAACCTAATTTACGCTTTTCCATTATCGTATTGTATTGATTATAAAACGATAAGCGCGATGCTTATCAAAACTTATTTTTTGTTTTCGAAGTAAAAAGTACAAGCTTTGATTTTGTAAAGATAAAAAAGTTTTTTAATTGCAATGTAGTATCAAATACAAATTAGATTTAATGCATTACGAAAACGTTATATGTTAACAAATAGAACAATTTCTACAAAGTAGATTCTCGCTCTACCAATTCTGTTTCAATAACTTCAGTTTTATATTGTTCTTCATATTCTTCGTCTTCATCTTCTTCTAATTCCAGTTTTTCTAATAACATTTTGGCTGCTTTTTCACCCATTTTCACTCCATTTTGACTTACAGTAGTAATTGATGGCGATGAATATTTAGAAATGATACCATCTGTAAAACCAATAATAGATATATCTTCAGGAACTTTTTTACCCAATCTTGTTGCGACTTTTATTGCTGTTACTGCAAAAATTTCGTTAACCGCAAAAATAGCATCCAATTCATTATTTTCGATAAGGGAAACAATTTGCGACTCAAAATTATCAGTATCTTCAATTTTTAGAATTAAATTTTCATCTAATTTTATATCATTTGATTTTAATGCTTGAATGTAACCATCAGTTCTTAATTTTCCAACACTAACGTAATCAACAGTTGAGATTATTGCAATTTTTCTAAATCCTTTGTCAATTAAAAATTGAGTGGCATTAAAAGCTGCTAATCCATCGTCAATAATGACTTTGTCACACAAAATATCATTGGTAACTCTGTCAAACATAACAACTGGCATTCCTTGATTTATAACTTCAGAAATATGATGAAAATCTCTTTTTTGTTGGGTTTCTTTAGACAATGACATTATAAATCCGTCAATACTTCCATTGGCAAGCATTTCCATATTAATTACTTCTTTATCAAAGGATTCGTCAGACAAACAAACAATTACATTGTAACCTTTTTCGTTAGCAATTCTTTCAACACCGCTAATAACTGTAGCAAAAAAATGATGAATAATTTCGGGAATAATTATACAAATTGTTTTAGATTTTCTGTTCTTTAAGCTAAGAGCAATATTATTCGGTCGATAGTTGTAAAGTTTGGCAAATGCTTGAACTTTTTGACGTGTATCTTCGCTAATTTCTAGACTATTTCTAAGAGATTTTGAAACCGTTGAAATGGATACATCTAATTCTCTAGCAATTTGCTTTAAAGTTACTTTTCTTCTCATCTTAAAAACAGGATAATTTATAATTATTTAATAAAGGTATATTTTATTTTTAGTAATCGCAATTTTAGTGCTAAAATCATATATTTTACAGAAAGTTTTCAACACGAAAACGTTTTCGGTACTTCTTTAACAAGTGTTTATTTTTTTATCTTAATATTTTACATAAATTTAACATTCGAAGTAAATATACAAGCAAAAAAACTAAATTTAACTTAAACAAAATGTATGAAAACAATTTATAAAAAGTTGTTATTTTTATTACTCTTGCTTCCAGCTACAATTCTAGCACAGAGCAGTTTAGATGGAGTTGTTTTGGATTCTAAAACCAAGCAACCAGTTCCAGGAGTAAATGTAATTATTGATGGTACTACAAATGGTACTTCTACCGATTTTGACGGTAAATTTAAATTATCTAATTTAAAAAATGGCGATAATGTTGTTTTTTCGTTTATTGGATATAAAAGTGAAACTGTTAATTTTAGTGGGCAAAAATCAGTTTCGGTTTCTTTGCAAGAAGAATCTAATGTGTTGCAAGAAGTTGTAGTACAAGTTGGTTATGGAACTGTTAAGAAAAAAGATGCTACTGGTTCTGTAACAACACTTGGAGCAAAAGATTTTAATAAAGGTACAAACGTAACAGCAGAAAATTTATTAAATGGAAGAATAGCTGGGGTTACTGTAAACACAAGTGGTTCTCCAGGTTCAGGTTCTCAAATTAGAATTCGTGGTGGTTCTTCATTATTTGCTAGTAATGATCCATTAATAGTAATTGATGGATTACCAATTTCTAATAATTCAAATACTGGTTCAAGTTCAATTCTTGCAGCATTGAATCCAAATGATATTGAAAGTTTTACAGTTCTAAAAGATGCATCAGCAACCGCAATATATGGATCAAGAGCTTCTAATGGTGTAATTATAATAACTACCAAAAAAGGAGGAAAAAAATTATCTGTAGATTATAATTTTCAATATGGTTCTGGTAATTTAGTTAAAAAAATAAATGTTTATGATTCTAAAAGTTATGCTAACTTAATTGAAACTAGATTTCCAAATTTTGTAAATCAATTAGGAGTAGATGATCCAAACTCTCTGCTTGTTGACAATCCACTTACAACTGGTATTATTGAAGGAAGAATTCTTTCTGATACTGATTGGCAAGATGAAATTTACAGAAGAACTGATTTTGTTGACAATAATATTTCTTTAAAAGGAAATTTATTTAAAGCAATTCCTGCTCGTTTGTCTATAGGTAACACTTATCAAGAAGGACTTAGATTAACAAATAAATTCAATAGAAATACAATTTCTACAACTTTAAATCCTTCATTATTTAAAGACCATTTAAAATTAAGATTGAATGCTACTTATGCTAACGAGAACAACCGTTTTGCTGATGGAGTAGAAGGTTCTGCAATTAGATTTGATCCAACAAAACCGGTTTACCAACCAGGTTCTTATTATAATGGTTTTTATGAATATTTCAACCAATCAAACAATGAATTGCTTCTTGGAGCTAGAAATCCAGTTGCTCAATTGTCTCAAACTTATGATACTGGAATTAATAATAGAATTTTTGGAAACTTTGAATTAGATTATAAATTTCATTTCTTTCCAGCTTTAAAAGCTGTAGTTAATGTTGGTTTTGATGAATCAAATGGCGAAAGAACTAGATTAGTTGATACAAATGCAGCTTCTGGGCCAAGTAATAATAATCAAGCTTATGGTACAAATGAATTTTCTGAAAGAAATCAAAAAAATAAACTTTTAGATACTTATTTAACTTATAATAAGGCATTTGGAAAATTAAACTTTGATGCTACTGCAGGTTATTCTTATCAAAAATTTGAAGGAGAGACTTTTTTTACTAGAAATATTTATCAACCAGGTTATAATTTAATAGGTCCAGAATTAGAAATTGATCCAGAAGTGGTTCTAATTGGTTTTTTTGGAAGAGTGAATTTGAATTTTAATAGTAAGTACTTATTAACATTATCATACAGAAGAGACGGTTCTTCTAGATTTAGCGAAGACAATCGTTGGGGTAATTTTCCAGCGGCTGCATTTGCGTGGAAAATGAAAGAAGATTTGTTCAAAGATTCTAAAATAATTTCTGATTTAAAGCTTCGTTTGGGATATGGTATAACAGGACAACAAGATATACCAGCAGCTTATGAATATTTACAAAGATATGTTAATGGAGATGGAAACTCTCAGTATACATTTGGTTCAACAACTTTACCTATTGGATTATCTAGACCTTACAACTCATTAATTAAATGGGAAGAAACTACAACTTACAATGCAGGTTTAGATTATGGTTTTGCTAACAATAGAATAACTGGTGCGTTAGATGTTTTTTATAAAAGATCAGAAGATTTAATAGTTAGATCAGCTCTTCCAGATGGAGGTAATTTCTCTAATAGAGGTTTTCAAAACATTGGAAGTCTTACAACTAAAGGTATTGAGTTCTCTGTTAATTCTGATGTTGTCAAAACAACTAATCTAACTTGGAATCTTAACTTTAATGCAACAAAGTATGAAAGACGTATTGAAGAGTTAGCTTTAGGTTCAGATATATTGATTGGCGATACTGGCGCTGGTGTAGGTGGAACTTCACAAATATATAGTCAAGGTTTTACTCCAAATTCATTTTATGTTTACAAACAATTATACACAAATGCAGGTCAACCAATTGAAGGTGCTTATGCAGATTTAAATGGTGACGGAATTATAAATGGTAATGATAGATACATTTATAAAAATTCTGATCCTGATGCAACTTTTGGATTTGCTTCAAATTTGAATTATAAAAACTTTGATTTTGCTTTTAATTTTAGAGCAAGTGTAGGAAATAGAATATTCAATGCAGTTAATGCAAGTAGAGCTCAATACAGTCTTTTACAAGATGGGACAGCACTTGGAAACATTCCTACTTCTGTTGAAAACACTAATTTCATTAATACAGCAGATGTTATTTTGTCAGATTTGTTTATAGAAAACGGTTCTTATCTTAGATTAGACAATGTTACTTTAGGATATACTTTTCCTAAATGGTTAGATGGAAAAGCTTCTTTAAGATTATTTGCTGGAGCACAAAATATATTTGTACTTACAGATTATACAGGATTGGATCCTGAAATTGCTAATAATGGTATTGATAATACAATTTATCCAAGACAACGTTCGTATCTTTTTGGAGCGAATATAAAATTTTAAATAAAAAACTATGAAAAAAATTAATTTTAAATTAGTCTATCTTTTAGGTATTCTTATGTTGCTAAATTCTTGCACAGACGATTTAAATGTTGTCCCAAAAGACGATGATGAATTTTTGTCTGAAGCATTTTTTGCTCAACCAGATGCTTATAAAAGAGCTTTGGGTGGTGTTTATGGAAATCTTTCATTAACAGGCGCCAATGGACCAACTTCTTCTTTTCTAGAAGGTATTGATGCTGGAACAAGTCAATATGGTAGATGTTTGTGGTATCTTCAAGACTTAACTACAGATGAAGTTATTTGGAGTTATGAAAACGATCCAGGTACAAGAGAATTACAACGAAATATTTGGAATGCAGATAATCCAATTTTACTAGGTATGTTTAGTAGAGTAATGGCTGAGGTTGCTTTTTCAAATGAATTTTTAAAGCAAACTACTCCAGAAAAATTGAGTGGAAGAGGTGTTAATGATCCTGCCTTATTAAACGAAATTGTACTTTACAGAAAAGAAGTTAGAGTATTGAGAGCAATGTCATATTATAATTTATTGGATTTATTTGGTAAAGCTCCATTTTTAACAGAATCAGATCCTGTTAATACAGCTGGACCAGAATATAACAGACAACAATTGTTCACTTTTATTGAAGGAGAATTAAATGCATTGATTCCAGATTTAAAAGCTCCAAGAACTAATGAATATGGTCGTTTAGATCAAGCAATGGCAAGAATGGTTTTAGCTAAAATGTATTTAAATGCAGAAGTTTACATTGGAACTCCAAAATATACTGAATGCGTTACACAATGTAATGCAATAATTGCTGGTGGATATACTTTAAATACTAATTATTTAAATAATTTTAAAGCAGATAATCACTTATCACCAGAAATGATTTTCTCGCTTCAAGCAGATGGTAATTTCACTCAAAACTATGGTCCAACTACAGTTATGATAAATGGGTCTGTTGGTTCAATTGAGCAAAATGGTGCAGCCATTGGAGTAGGTTCTGGCGGTTGGGGTGGAGCATTAAGATTAAGAAAACAGTTTGTTCAAAAATTTGATGGAACTGCTTTTAATTCTGATGCAAGAAAAACAATAATTGCTGGAGCAAGAAATATTGATATTTTAGATATTGCCAATAGAGATCAAGGTTTTATATTATCTAAATTTTCTAATAAAACTGCTGCAGGTGTTGCTGGACCAAATTCAACTTTTGTAGATACTGATTTTCCACTATTCAGACTTGCTGATGTGTACTTAATGTATGCAGAATGTGCTTTAAGAAGTGGTGCTGGAGCAACAACAGGTCAAGCTTTAACTTATGTAAATAGTTTAAGAGCAAGAGCTAACAATGGTTCTACAATTGCAAATATTTCTTCACCAGATTTAACTTTGGATTTTATCTTAGATGAAAGAGCAAGAGAATTACATTGGGAATCTCACAGAAGACAAGACTTAATTCGTTTTGGAAAATACACTGGAGGAAGCTACAATTGGGCATGGAAAGGAAATGGAACTAACGGAATTGCAATTTCTAATAATCTAAAATTATTTCCAATTCCTGCTGCTTCTTTAGCTGCTAATCCAAATTTAACTCAAAACCCAGGTTACTAATAACTATAATTTAAATTATTAAAAAAATGAAAAATATTATAAAATCAATTTTAGCAGTAGCTTTAATTACAAGTATTACATCTTGTACAGACGAACAAGATTTAAAATTTTCTCAACCATCAGGTTCTTTTGCTATTTTGTCTCCTCAATCTGGTGAAAGTGTTGTGTTAAGCCCAACAACATTAACTAACCCTGGACTTTCTTTAACTTGGAAAGCAATGGATTATGGAACTCCAACCGAAGTTACTTATAAAGTGCAAATAGATAAAACTGGAGACAATTTTGATACACCAATAGTTTTGACTTCCACAACTAATACTTTTGCTACAGTAACTTCTGAAGAGCTTAATGCTAAATGTTTGCAAGCAGGTTTAACACCATTCACACAAGGTGGATTAGATGTAAGAATTAGATCAACTGTAGGTTCAACAGAAACTCAAGAAGCAATATCAGATGTTATTGTATACTTAGTAAAACCTTACTCTACAGATTTACCTAAAGTTTATGTTGTTGGTGATTTCTTGAATGCAAGTGGTTACGGAAACAATTGGACTCCAGGAAATGCAGTTCCATTGTCAGCTTCTGCATTTGGTGCAACAGATTATGAAGGTTTCGTAAATATGAACCAAGCAAATTTCGAATATAAATTTTTACCTACAAACACTAGTTTTGATGGAGATTTTGGTGATGACGGAAGTTTTGCAGGAAGTTTAGTTCAAACTGGTGAAACAAATTGTCTAGGTACAGGAGCAAATTATTATTATGTTAAAGCAAATACTGCTACATTAACATATTCTATTCAACCTTCAGCTTGGGCAATTACAGGAAGTGCAACTCCACTTAATTGGCCTGCTGGACCAGGAGGAACTCCAGGTCAAGATCAAAATATGACTTACAATCCTACTACCAAAAAATGGGAAATTATAATAGCTTTGACCGCTGGTGGAAATGAATTTAAATTCAGAGCTAACGATAACTGGACATTAAATTTAGGTAAAGATGGTGGTGATACAGATTCTTCAATGGACTTTGGAGGAGATAATCTATCAGTTCCAGCTGCTGGAAATTATAAAGTAGAATTGAATTTAAGTAATCCAAGAAATTACTCTTGGACTGCAACATTACAATAATTTATATTTAATAAATTCTAAAGGGCTTTTGAAAAAAAGCCCTTTTTTAAATTTAATGCTATGAAAATTAATCTACTTATTTTAACATTTTTTATTTCTTTTTTTGGATTTTCTCAAGTTCAAACAATAACTTATTCAGTTTCACCAACCCCATTTGAAGAAAATCAAGCAATTACAATTACAGTAAATGGTACTAGTGTAAATGAAACTTCTTGGGGAATAACAGGAAATGCATTATATCTTTGGGCTTGGTCTTTTGATATAAATGACGCGAATATAATTGATAGTCCAACTAATGGAGCTTGGACAAGTTCTAATGAAGTTAATAGATTTACCTATAATTCTGGAAACGACACTTACACCTATACATTAACTCCAACAACATTTTACAACAGAACTAATATTGGTAAAATCGGATTTTTAGTTAAAGCTAAAGATGGAACAGGAGATAAAAAATCTCAAGACGTATTAGTAGAAGTTGGAGCTTTTCAATCTTTATTATCAACACCCACTGTAAATAGTACAACTATATTAAACTCTGGAGGAAGTTTACCAATAACTGCTACTAATTCTAATGGTTTGGCTAATTATAATTTAAAAGCTAATAATGTTAGTTTATCAACTGCAAATAATGTAACTTCTTTTACATTTAATCACATGAATATTACTAGTAATCAAACCTATCAACTTGAAATTACTCAAGGTGCGATTACACAAATTAAAAAATTTAATGTAATTATTAATCCCGGAAGTATTTCTCAAGCGTTACCTGCCAATTTAAAAGAAGGAATAAATTATAATAGTTCTGATGCTTCAAAAGCAACTTTAGTTTTAGATGCACCAGGAAAAGATTTCATTTATGTAGCAGGAAGTTTTAATAACTGGCAACCAGATTCCTCTTATGCCATGAGAAAAGATGCAACTACAGGAAAATTTTGGTTAGAATTATCTGGATTAACATCTTTACAACAATATACTTATCAATATTGGGTTGTAGATCAGTCACCTAATACTGGTTCTCCACAATTAGTAAAAACTGCCGATCCATATTCTACATTGGTTTTGTCACCTTTTGACGATCCATACATTGCAGCAACAACATATCCTAACTTACCGCTTTATCCAGTTGGTCAAGAAAGAGAAGTTACTTTACTACAAACTGGGCAAACTGCTTATTCTTGGAGTGCAGCAACTACAAATTTTGTAAAACCAAATAAAGATAATTTAGTAGTTTATGAAGTATTAATTAGAGATTTTGATGCCAATAGAAATTTTCAAAGTTTGATTGATAGAATAGATTATTTTAAAAATCTTAAAATAAATGCAATTCAATTAATGCCAATAATGGAATTTGAAGGTAATGAATCTTGGGGTTACAATACGGCATATCATACCGCTTTAGATAAATTTTATGGTACAGAAAATAAATTTAAAGAATTTATTGATTTATGTCATCAAAACGGAATTGCAGTAATTCTTGACGTAGCATTAAATCACGCGTTTGGTAGAAATCCAATGGTAAGAATGTGGATGAAAGATTCTGATGGCGACGGTTGGGGCGATCCTGCATCTGACAATCCATATTTTAATGAGTTTGCTAAACACAGTTATGGTGTTGGAGCCGATTTTAATCATACTTCAACATTAACTAAAACATATGTAAAAAGAGTTATAAATCATTGGATTCAAGATTTTAAAATTGATGGTTTCCGTTGGGATTTAACCAAAGGTTTTACTCAAGCTTGTTCATCTGGAGATGATGCTTGTACCAATGCTACTCAACCAGATAGAGTTGCGGTACTTAAAGAATATGCAGATTATTCTTGGACATTAGACAATAATCAGTATGTGATTTTTGAACATTTAGGTTCAGATGGAGAAGAGCAACAATGGGCAAATTATAGAATTGGTGAAGGAAAAGGTATTATGATGTGGGGTGAAATGACTTATCCATATACTCAATTAATGGAAGGTTATGCAACTGGTGGAGATTTAACAAGAATGGGTCATGTGAGTAGAGGTTTTACAGGAAAAAGATTAATTGGTTATCCAGAAAGCCATGACAAAGATAGATTAATGTATTCAGCGTTAACATTTGGAAATGGTGGAGGAACAAGTCCAATAATTGGAAATTTGAATAATTCTCTATTCAGAATGTCGGCAATTGGAGCAACAAGTATTTTAGTTCCTGGACCAAAAATGATTTGGCATTTTGCAGAACTTGGAATGAATAACTCAATTTATACGTGCAACAATGGTTCAGTTAATACTGAATCTGATGTAACTGCTGGAGATTGTAAATTAGACACTAAACCACAACCTCAATGGACGAATAATTGGCAAGGAGTAACACAAAGAGCAAAAATTTATACTGATTGGGCTAAAATGATTAACTTAAAAACTAGCAATCCAGTTTTTAGTGGAAATTACGCAATTAGTCCAAACGGAAACAACATTCGTCAAAGAATTTATATTTTTGATACCGCTTTAACAGGATTAAATAGTGTAGTTATTTTAGCAAACTTCTCTGTAGCATCACAAAATGTTACACCAGATTTTCCATTTGCAGGAACTTGGTACAACCTAATGGATAATACTCCAATTACTGTTACAAATACTACTACACAAATTCCAATTGAATCTGGTGGATTTAGAATTTATGGAAATCAACCTGCTTTGGCAAATGAAGAATTCAATAAAATTAACTTTGTAAATTTATCTCCAAATCCTGCTTCAACTTATTTTACTTTAAATACAAATGTTTCTAAAGTTCAAATTTTTTCGTTAACAGGACAATTGGTTAAAACATACAACAATCAAACAGAAGAATTTCAATATTCAATTTCCGATTTAAATCAAGGAATTTATCTTGTAAAAATTACAGATGAAAACAATCGAGAGAAAACATTGAAATTAATTAAGCAATAATTTTTTTGAGTAGTTAAATATTTAGATTTTTAAAGGACCTTTTCAAATTTTTGAAAGGTCTTTTTTTATTTCAATTATTAAAACAAACCATTAATTTCAGCATCAATGCGGTTTATAATCATTCCTAAATCTTCTGGATTGTTTACAAAATCTACATTATCCACATCAATAATTAAAAGTTTGCCTTTATTGTAACCAGTAATCCAAGCTTCGTAACGTTCGTTCAATCGGCTTAGATAATCTATTGAAATTGTATTTTCATAATCGCGACCACGTTTGTGAATTTGACCCACAAGATTAGGTATAGAACTACGTAAATAAATTAGTAAATCTGGTGGTTCAACCAAGCTTTCCATCAATTCAAAAAGCGATGAATAATTTTGAAAATCACGATTGGTCATCAATCCCATAGCATGAAGATTGGGAGCAAAAATATGAGCATCTTCATAAATCGTTCTGTCTTGAATAATTTTTTTTCCACTTTCGCGAATTTGCAACACTTGTCTAAAACGACTGTTTAAGAAATATATTTGTAAATTAAACGACCAACGTTCCATTTGATGGTAAAAATCATCAAGATAAGGATTATCAACTACGTCTTCGTAATGTGGTTCCCATTTAAAATGTTTTGCTAAAAACTGTGTCAATGTTGTTTTTCCTGCTCCTATATTTCCTGCTACTGCTATGTGCATTATGGTAGTATGATTTTATAATTTGTAATTCCGTGGTCGGTAAAAATAGATAAAATTTGGTCTTTGTAATAAAAATTCTTAATAGATTTCTCAACAATTTCAATTTCATATAACTTATTACCATTTCTATCTCTGATAAAAAGCTTTTTGTCCTTTAAAAACAACACTTCACTTAAATCTAAAAATTGTAAATTTTCTTTTATTTCTATCAAACCATTATTAATAATTCTGCCAAAAATTGTTGCTGTTAACCATTGATTTTTACTATCTATCCAATGAAAATAATTAAAATCGGTTTGATAGTAACTAAACGTTTCTTTAATAGGAACTCCAAGATTTTTATAAGTATTTGAATTCAAATCATACAAGCCAATTTGTTGATTTAAACTATTGTAAACCCAAAGCTGATTTTGTGCAGAAATTCCAATTGCAGAGGCAACAATTGGAGTTTCCAATTTAGAAAATTCTATTTTTTGAATTTCATTTAACTGATTATCTAAAACTACAACCGAATTAAATTCTTCATAAAATAAAATAATTTTTAACGGATTGGTACTGTCAACTTTAGTTAATTTTCCTAAAGCAAGATTTTGATATTGTAATGATAAAGTATCTGCTTTTTTAAAAAATACATTATCTTTTATATAGTAACAATTTCTAAAGCCATCTAAACCAACAAAACTATCAGCATCAAAGGCAATAGAATCTAGTTTTGTAACTTTTATTTTAGAATTTTGACTTTGACAAATGCTAAAACTTAAAAATACTATGTAATAAAATAGGTGCTTCATCGTTTTGCTAAATTACAATTTCATATCAAAATACAATCACTATGTTTAAAATTTTACTTTCTTTATTTTTATTTTTTTCAATTTCTTCTTTTTGTCAGAAATCTTACAACGGAATTATTACTTACGAATCCAAAAAAAATTCTGACGATTTTAAAAAACTGGCATTAAGTGATCCAAAAATGGATCCAACAATGAGAAAATTTATTGAGGATAAAATGAATAAAATGTTTAACAAAACTTTTATACTTCAATTTGATAATTATAATTCCGTTTATAAAGAAGATACTAAATTAGATTTAAATTCTAATGAATCAAACCAAAGCTGGTCACCAGACGGAATAGAAGTTGCCTATTTTAAAAATCTTAAAACAAAAACATACATAGTACAACAAGATTTAATGGGAAAAGATTTTTATGTTAAAGATTCTTTAGTAAAACTAGATTGGAAACTTGAAAGTGAAACTAAAAAAATTGGTGCTTATTTATGTTATAAAGCAACTGTCCTTTTACCAGTTTCTAAACAAGAACAAATAGATTATGAAATTGAAAAAGCAGAACAGGAAAAAGCATCGACACAATTATTTGAACTAAAAGAACCAAAGCCAAAACTTGTTACAGCTTGGTACACCACAGAAATCCCTATAAATCAAGGTCCAGAAAAATTTTGGGGTTTACCTGGATTAATATTAGAATTGAGTGATGATAAAACTGTAATTTTATGTTCTAAAGTGGTTTTAAATTCTAAAGAAAACTCAACTACCAAACTTCCAAAAAAAGCCAAAATAATTACAAAAACTCAATTTGCTAAACTAATAGAAAAGAAAAATAAAGAATTAGAAAATGTAGATTTTACTAAACAATAATCTTAGATTTAATTTTTAACAAATCATTAGTAACAAAACCCATTTTCAATCGTCATATTTGCTATTGATATTTAAAAATTATAATCTGATGAAAAAAATATATTTGATTTTCGCTTTTGTATTTGCATTTTTAAACACCTTCGCACAAAAAGATTTTCAAGGCATGGCAGTTTACGAATCTAAAACTAGCACTGTCGAATTTTCTAAACGTTTTGAGGGAAACAAAGACATTACGCCAGAAATGCGCACTATGATTGAAGAACGAATGAAAAAATTGTTTGAAAAAACTTTTATTTTAAATTTTGATAAATCGGCATCAATATATAAAGAAGAAGAAAAACTTGATCCAACAGCTCAAAGTGGTGGCGGAATGCGAATGATGATGAGCTCTATGACTGGTGGTGGTGGCACTTTTTACAAAAATGTAAAAGAAAAAAATTACACAGTAAATAAAGAATTTATGGGAAAAGAATTTCTTGTAAAAGATTCGTTACCAAGTTTAAAATGGAAAATGGAAAGTGAAACAAGAGTTATTGGCGGATATACTTGTTACAAAGCAACAGCAATTAAAGAAGCAAGTAAATCTGATTTTAGAAATTTACGTCCTAAAGATGACGATAAAAAACCAGCAACTGATACCAAAATTGAAGATAAAGATAAGAAAACTAACTTTATGGAAGGTATGGATATGCCTAAAGAAATTACAATTACTGCTTGGTACACACCAGAAATTCCTGTAAATCAAGGTCCAGAAACGTATTGGGGTTTGCCAGGATTAATTCTAGAAGTAAACGATGGTAAAACCATAATTTTATGTTCTAAAGTGGTTATGAATACCAAAGAAAAGGCAGAAATAAAACCTCCAACCAACGGAAAAGAAATATCTCAAAAAGACTATGACGAAACTGTTGTTAAAAAAGTAAAAGAAATGCAAGAAATGAATCAAGGTCAAGGTGGAAATGGTGGAATGCGTTTTGGTAGATAATTAAATATTAAAAAAATATAAAATAAGAATCTCAAGCAATTGTAGATTCTTATTTTTTTACAGAAATACTTACAACAATGAATAAATTTACTCTCCTATTTTTACTACTCACAACATTTTCTTTTTCACAAAACATTCGCTTTGAAGGAATAATTCTTGAAGCAGGAAAAGCTCCTTTAGAAATGGCTAATGTAATGGCTGTAAACCAAGCTACCAAAGGAATGGATGCGTATGCAATTACTAACGATAAAGGAAAATTTCAACTAAATTTAAAAGCCAATTCAACTTATACAATTAAGTTAAGTTACATCGGAATGAGTAATAAAGAAATTACAATTACTACAACAAACGAAAATATCACTCAAAACATTACAATGGAAGCTGGCGGAATTGAGCTTGATGGAGTAGAAATTGTTAGAGAAATGCCAGTTTCAATAAAAGGTGATACAATAGTTTATAATGCCGATAGTTTTAAAACAGGAACTGAACGTAAACTAGAAGATGTCTTAAAAAAACTACCAGGAGTTCAAGTAAATGCCGATGGAGAAATTGAGGTAGAAGGAAAAAAAGTGTCAAAATTAATGGTAGAAGGAAAAGATTTTTTTGATGGTGATACAAAACTTGGGGTTAAAAATATTCCTGCAGATGCAATCGATAAAATACAAGTTCTAAGAAATTATAACGAAGTTGGAGCACTCAAAGGTTTAGAAAATAACGAAGAAAGTGTGGCAATGAATATCAAATTAAAATCTGGGAAAAAGAATTTTTGGTTTGGAGACATGACCGCCGGAATTGGAGTAGGTCATACCGATTCTAGATATATTATAAATCCTAAATTATTTTATTACAGCCCAAAATACAGCTTAAATTTAATTACCAATTTCAATAATATTGGCGAATTACCATTAACAATTCAAGACTATTTTAAATTCACTGGCGGTTTTAAAAGCATGATGAAAAAAGGAGGAAGCAACTTTAATGTTTCTAATAATGATTTAGGAATTTCATTGCTTAGAAATAATCGTGCTAAGGATATTGAAACCCAATTTGGAGCCACAAACTTCGCTTACAACGTAAATAAAAAATGGAGTATAACAGGTTTCGGCATACTTTCTGGATCTAAAACTGAGCTTGAAACAACCTCTAAATCTAGAATTCTACAAAGTGGTGTTCAGCAAAATACAGACGAAGTTTCATTACAGCAAAACAACCTAGGATTGTTTAAATTGAGTTCTACTTATAAACCCAATTCTAAATTACAATTTGATTACGATGTGCTAACAAAAATTTCTAATCAAGATGAAAACACAAATTTAAATCGTGATATAATTACAAATTTTGGCACAAATTCAGAATCAATTTTTACAGAAAAAAAGCAAAATCCACTTTCTGTAAATCAAAACGTAAGTTTATATTATACACAATCAGAAAAAAATGTTTTTGCTCTAGAAATGCAACATTTATATCAAGACGAAGATCCGTTTTATAATGCCAATTTACAATCACAACCTTTTAATTTAATAGGATATCAAACTGGTCAAAACAGAAATATTCTGACCCAAAACCGATTTATAAAAACCAATAAACTAGATTCTAAACTAGATTATTATTATATGGTTACGCCCAAAAGCAATATCAACATAACACTTGGAAACACCTTTTCATATCAAAACTTTAATTCTTCAATTTTTCAAACATTAGACAATTCCAATCAAAATAATCTTTCAGATTTGAGTAACACAAATAAGGTAAATTACAGTTTTAACGATGTGTTTTTAGGATTACATTACAAGTTTTTATATAAAAAATTCACGTTTACACCAGGTGTAACTTTTCATAATTACGCATTGAATAATAGTCAGTTGGGTTCTAGTTTTAAGCAAAATTTCACTAGAATTCTGCCAGATTTTTATGTTTTATATCAAATGAAAAAAGCAGAAACACTAACTTATAATTTTACTTACACCAACGATTTTACCGATATAAATCAACTAGCACAAGGCACTATTTTTTCAAGTTTTACAAGTTTATTTAGAGGAAATCCTAACTTAGAAAACGCTACATTCGCAAACCATTCTTTAAAATACATTAAATATAACATGTTTAACTTTGAGAATATTTTTGCTGTAATTAATTATTCTCGTCGCATTGATGCTATAAAAACTAATGCCAATTTTGCCGATTTTAATCAAACTTCAACACCTTTCAATTCTAATTTTGTAGACGAAATTTTATCAGGAATAAGTAATTATGGTCGTTCGTTTTTAAAGAATTACAAAGCAAATGCTGGCATCACTTTAAACTGGAATAAATTCAACAATATTCAAAACACTTTGCTAAATACATCAAAAAGTTTTTCTCAGAGTTATTCGATTAAAGCATCTACCAATTATAAAAATATGCCCAATTTAGAGCTTGGTTTCAACTATATTATTAACGAATACAACAATAATAATGTAGTTTCTAAATTCTTTACTCAAAGACCATTTGCACGATTGGATTATTATTTTTTAAAGAGTTTTTCGTTTGAAAGTGAATACGAATTTTATCACTATTACAGTAAAGATAAAACGGTCGATAACGAGTATGATTTTCTATCGGCAAGCTTAATTTATCAAAAAAAAGATGCCAAATGGGAATATAAAATTAGCGCAACCAACTTGCTAAATACAACATCTTTAAACGACGATAGTTTTAATCAATTTTTTACAAGAACTTCACAATATGTTGTGCAACCTCGATATATTATACTTTCTTTAAAATATAATTTGTAAATAATTTTAACTTATTGTAAGGTAATTGAAAAAGAAAATTTATAATCCATTACAAATTTTCTTTGTCGCTGACGCATTACTAATTAATGTATTATAGTTTGCCCATACGGTATTATAATACCAAGAATTAGCACTACTCGGTGGATTATCAAGATTATACATCAATATATCTGTTGCTATTTCTACCTGAAAAGCAAAAGCTTCATCACAATGTATTTTTTTTACTGAGTAAGTTTGTAAATTAATATTTTGATTTAAAATTATTTCTTTTTTGAATATAAGATCTGATGCAAATGAATTATATGCAAGTAAACCAACTAGTAAAATAAAATATTTTTTCATGTTTTTAAATTTAGATTAATTATGTAAAGTTATTAAAAAATATGTACAATTTACACTTATTTAAAATTTTAATAAATTATTACTGATAGTTAAATTCGGAAAATTTCAATTTAAAAAAGTGTTAATAATAAAATTCTTTTAGCAACGTTATGTATTATGTAATTTACTACATTTATATACTAAATAAATCCAATTTTAAAATGAAAAAACTACTTTATTTCATTACATTTTTTGTGTTTTCTGTATCCTTTTCTCAAGAAAAAACAATTCCATCAGGAGAATATAAAACACTAAAATCTGAAACAGAATCTGTAAATATTATTTTATTAGATAATAAACGCTACTCGGTTTCTGTTTTGTCAGGTGTGTATGAACAAAAAAATAATTCTATTTATTTTAAATCGGATCAAGATAATGAACCAGTTTTTAAATTAGAATTTGGTTTTGACAAACCCAATTCTAAAAAAATACTTTTAAAATTTGATGGTTTATTTCTTAATTATGGAGACGATAAATATATTGGAGTTCAAGAAACTGCATCATCAGAAATAATCTACAAAACTGCACAAGAATTTTCCAATTTTAATGCAATGGATTACAACGAAGAAATTAACTATGAAAAAGAAATTGATCATTGTTATGCCTTATATTTTGTAAAAGAATCGTATTATTCAGAAAGTATAATTGAGAAATTTATTTTACCTAAAGATGTTTCTCAAATAACTGTAAGTTACAGCAGGAGTAAAAACAGTTCAATGAATTTAAACGGATATTATGATGAAAAAACCAAAGTATTATCAGTTGGAGCAGGAAGAAAAAACATTTTAAATTTTGCTTTAAAAAACAATGAAGAAGAAAAATCTAAATTTATAAATCCATCAGAGATAAGTTCTGTAAAAAAATTCACCTATGATGGAAAAAAAATAAATGAAGATTATTACAACCAAACAGTAGATTCTGCTGCAACTTATGTCGATTCTGTTGAACCATCAGCACCAGCATATTCTTTTAAATTAAAAATAGAAAAATCAGTAAAAGAAGCATTTAATGCAACAAAAAACAGTAAAGATAAATCTAGATTTTTAGTAATTATAAACGATACCAACAATAAAAATATTGAACAACAATTTAAAGATTTTATAGAATCTTATCAAGAAAATCTTGGCTATTCTATGTATGAAGGTTATGATCCACAATACGATCATTTTGATTTTTATTTGGCAAATGCTAAAGACAAAGCTGAGTTAAAAAAATTCGGAATTACAGACAATCCATCAATTACTTATTTCAATACTGATGGAGTAAAATTATACCATAGTAAAAGCCAAATTACAGATGATTCTTTTTCTTATTACAATACCAATACTATAAATACAGAGTTAAAAGTTTTAGATGCCAATGCCAAGTTTGATGCAGTATTTTCTATTAAAAAAAATACCTTTCAAGAAACATTGAACGTACTTTATGAAATTAGCAAACAAGAAGTTCCTTATAATTATGATTCAGAAGAAACTCCACCTACAATAATTGATATACAAAAATTTGTTCCGCCAGTTGTAGTAAAAGAGCAAATAAAAGAAGTTCTAGTAGTTGAAGAAGTAAAATCGGTAGAGATTGTTCAAGATTATGCAGTAGATTCAACCGCAGTTATAGATTCAGCTTACGATTATGATTATAGTATGTTGAAAATAAAAGAAAATAAATATAAGTTTAAAACTAAAGAAAATGTAGTTAATGAAAAATGGATAAAACTTTTAGAAACTTTTAATAAAGACAAAAATGTAAATAAAAAATTAGCCATAACAATTTTAAAAGAGTTGAGTAATAAAGGATTTAATAAAATTTTATATAGTAAAAATCAGGTAATAAATTCTAAAATTAATCAATTAGAAATGGATTATATTTTAAAACATTATGATACAATTTCAAATTTTAACAACACCAACGAAGAGGCAACTTACGATGGCGATTACTATATTACTTATGATTTAAAAAATAATATCTCAAGCTTTTTAAATCAAAGTGTTGCAAAAGAAAATTGTAAGTCTAAAGATGATTTAACCAAAGCTATGGCTAGATTTAAAACATTTGTTGCAACTAGCAAAAATGATTCTTCGGTTGCATCAAGTTATATGAATGCTTTAAAAGAAAATGATTTTCAAACAGAATATTTAACAGCTTACGAAAATTATTACACTACAGTAATTAAAGATAATTCTAATATTATTGAACAACTTGATGCTTCATTTGCAATAAAACAAGAAGAAGAATATAGTGCTAATTGGGTAGAATACAAATATGATTTTGCCAACCAAGCCAATGAAGCTTCTTGGTTTGTGGTAGAAAAAGTAAAAGATGCCAGTTTAATTAAAAAAGCAATTGTGTGGAGCGAAACCAGTTTAAAAATTCAAAAAGACGATCGATATTATTTAGATACTTTAGCACAATTGTATTATAAAGATGGACAAAAAGAAAAAGCCATTATCACTGAGCAAAAAGCCATAGATGTTTTAAGCGATGATGATTATATACAACGAGAAGAATACAAGGTTGTTCTAGAAAAAATGAAAAACGGAACGTATTAAAACTAAAAATCCTGAAATTTTAATTTCAGGATTTTTTTCAATTTAATTTTTAAAATCGGTATTGATTTGATTTTACTTAAAATAATATTTTGTAAATTTTAATCCAAATTTCTAATGATTGTAATTAAAGTTCTCAGAATTTTTATTCTATTTTACTCATTTTTGAATTTAGATTTATAAAAGTAATTTTCAAACATTTAATTTTTGTTTATCCAGCATTAAAAATAGCTTTCACGGTTTGCTCATAATTTTTAATGCTTTTTGACTTTTTAATATTTTTTTGCACCTTATGTGGATTTTCAAAAGTTGTTGAAAAATACTCCCATAGATGATGCATTTTCAGTAAAATATGCGTAGCACCACTTAATGATTGACTGTAACCTTCATACAAAGTATCATGAAAATTACTAAATAATTCCATCTTATTTTTTGGATATTCGGTAGTATTATTTTTAATCATACTTGGTAAAAATGGATCGCTTATTAAACCTCTTCCTATCATCCAGTGATTTATTGTTGGAAAAAGTTTTTGCATTTCTTTAAATTTTTTAACAGTAGTGATGTCGCCATTATAATACAATTTATGTTTGGCAATATCTATACATTTCTGAAATGCTTCAAGATGAACACCTCCTTTATAAAGTTGTTTGCCTATGCGTGCATGGATAGCAATATTTTTGATAGGAAAAGTATCTAAAATGGGTAAGACATCAAGAATTTCGGTATTGATATCATAACCTAGTCTCATTTTCATAGAAACAATTATATTAGATTGAGAATGAACTTTATCAAGAATACTTTTAATTTTTTCGGTATTGCTAATCAATCCTGAACCCATACCGCATTTTGTGACCATTGGATAAGGGCAACCTAAATTCCAGTTTAATTCTTTATAACCAAGTTCTTGAACATATTTTGCAACAAACAAAAATTCATCTGCATCGTTTGTAATTATTTGAGGAATACATTCTAAACTCGAATTGTTTTCGGGTAATAAATCTCTTTCATACGAAGATTTTACTATCAATTTTCCGTTTAAACGAATGTATGGTGAGTAAAAAGTGTCAATTCCACCAAAAAATTTATTTTGTGCATTTCTAAATCTAAAGTCTGTAAAACCTTGTAAAGGTGATGATAATAAAATTGGATTCATTAAATTCATTCTTTATAAACTAATCAAAGAAGTCATTTTCTTCAAATCAGCAATAGTTTGCGTTGGGTTTTCTGCTTTAAATTAATTTATTGTAAATCTTCCAATTGTATATCCTCTAAAATTAATATATGTGCCTTTTGGTAATTTTTTTAAAAATTCTCTATATTTCTTTTTAAAATTAATTTTGTCATTTAATAATTTAAGAATTTTTAATGCTTGTTTTCTGTTTTTTGGTATATGAGGCATTTTATCATATGGTGTTAATACCTCAAAACTATAACTTCTTTTAAGATTTTTCAAATATATTTTAAAATTTGTATAATCTGTATCTAAAAATCGAATACAATTATTTAAATCATTACTGTCTAAAATATTTTTAATTTGTTTTTTCTCAAATTGATTCATTAAATCTTTAACGATTAAATTTTCAATTTCAATTCTTCCAACAAATAACTCACTTGAATCATTTATTTCTTTATATAAAGTAATAGAAAAAAAACCATAATATTCATCATTCAAAGTTTCTAATAATTCAATTGAAAGTTCTGAATTAGCCAAATCAATTTTATAAATTCTTTTATGTACTAAACTATCAAAAACTATTGAATCTTGAACTCTATTTGTTAATTTTTCTTGACAATATATTGAAGTTATACTCAATAAAATAAGGATCAAATAGTTATATTTAAATTTTTTTAAAACTATTCTCATAATATAATTTTCATTGTTAGTTTTTGTGAATTTTAATTATTATTTATTCCTCTATTTTACACTTGCCAAATAAGTAATATTCCATTAAAAAATAAATAAAAAAGTGTTAATAAAATTAACACTTTTTTTAAAAAAACTACTGCTTTGTAAGTATCATATTAATTTTAAACGGAATTGGTATAGGAATATCTTCTCTATTTGTGTAAGTACAATTAGGAGAGTCCCAAAAATCGCTATAAATCGCTACATATTTTAATTGGTTTGTAACATTAGGAATATTTTCAATTATTATATCAAATGTATTGCTACAAATAGTATCTGTAAATAAAAAATCGAATTTACCATTAGTTGGATAACCTAAGCTTATAATTCTATAATCTTCATAATTTAAAGCATTTATTGTTGATGATAAAATAGCACCAGAAGAAATTTCTTTTAATTGATATTTAATCATTAATTCATCTTCATAATAATAATCACCATTTGGAGCTGTTATAGTTTGTTTTGTAAATTTCACAAATTCCAATATTAATTCTTTACCATATTTTTCACCTTTCCATGTTCCAATGTAGGGTTGAAAAACATCATTAAAATCTTTTATGTATGTTCCATTTGGGTGTTCAAACGATAAAGAATTTAGTGGTACTTCAACACCTTCTTGACCACACAAAATTATGGTATGGAGAAATATCATTATTTTTAAAATATTTTTCATAATTTATATTTTAGCATGGATTTTCAAGTAGCTCTCCATTATTATTTAAAGTTTTTCTAGTCCAATTTATTACCGGTAAATTAGGTTGGCCTGGTTCAGGTGAAGTAACTTCACCCTCAAATAAACCAACTTTATTTTCAACTCCAAATTCTTTCATTAACGATAATAGCAATTTTTGTAATTTTTCTTTTCTTAAAGATTTATCTACTGTACTTCCACTAGGATTTGCATTGAAAATTTCTTTTGCTTTTTTTGAATATTTAATATTCATTAAATTTACGTTATCAATTTCTGGATTAAATGTATCATTTTCTAACATTTTAATTGCAAAAATTCCTTCACTGGAAATCATTATCCCATAAGTATCAGTATTATCAACTCCAGCATTATTTGCATTGTTTTGACAAGTTGAAATAAAAGTATTTATATCCGCAGGAGAAATCATTTTTACTGGAATATTATACCTAATTCCTTCTTCCGTTTCATCCTCATTGGTATTATTATGAACGTGCATAAAAGATATTGTACCGTTACTAATAGTAATTTGATGTGTTCCATCATATGCGCTTTTAAATGTATATTTAGGGTTATTATTGATGTCTCTTGTTTCGAAATATGCAGTTTCTCCATTAGCATTAAATCTTGAACTACCATTTAAATCTTTAAATTTTTGTCTAAAGACTGTTTCATTAGATTTATTTGTTAAACTTTCACAAGGAATTTCATTTGCATTTGAACCTTGTGCTGGGCAATTGACACAAGGAACGTTTGGTATAACAACACTGCCATTTCCAGATCCAGTATTACCATTACTATTGTTGTTGCCATCATTCCCAGTTTCGCTAGAATCACTATTATCACTACCGCTTGATCCTTCTCCACTACTTTCTTCGTCAGATTCTACATAATTTACATCAACAGTTCCATTATGGAACCAAATGTGCCAAGGACCAAGAACTATTTTTTTTGAAATTTCTATACCATTTAAATAATTTGCATGTTCAGTTAATATATTATTAATATCAAACAATTCTATTTTTCCTGTAAACAATTCCACAGGATTTAATTTATTATCATCGACAGAATTATACTTTATAATTAAAGGTTTGTACTCAAGGTCTTTTTTAACTATATGTAGATTAGTAAAATATTTATCTTCATTTTCTAAAAAATCTTTTTTAATTATTATACTGTAGCTTTTCTCGCCATTTTCTTTAACATATTCTAAAATACGTTCTAAATCTAAATTAAGATTTAATGTTGGAGCTGCATATTGTAATGTTTTTTTTTCTTTTAAAAACTTGTAATCTTCGTTATAATTTATAATACTTGGGATTAAAAATTGTGCTTCATTAATTGTTAAATAATTAATAGTACCTTTTTTTCATTGTTAGGTTCTAAATCATACAATTCTCTTTCGCAACTACTTATTCCAAATATACTAATAATTGATAACAAATAGAATGCCATTTTAATAAAGTGTTTCATAAGCTAATTGGTTTAGTGGTTAATAGTATAG
>NZ_JAYUPK010000011.1:0-4270 GCF_043760115.1 Flavobacterium sp. | reverse complement strand
GCATTTCTCAATTGACGAATGTTTCCGCTCCAACGATATTTTAGTAAATATGGAATTGCTTCGTCTTCAAGTTTTAAAGCTGGCATTTTGTATTTGTGAGCAAAATCGGCAGCAAATTTTCTAAATAACAAATGAATATCGTCTTTTCTATCACGTAATGGTGGAAGCAAAATGTCAACCGTACTTAATCTGTAATACAAATCTTCACGGAATTTTCCTTTTTCGATTGCATCAAATAGATTGACATTTGTGGCAGCAACAATTCGCACATTGGTCTTTTGAACTTGTGATGATCCCACTTTTATAAATTCGCCATTTTCCAATACACGAAGCAATCTTACTTGAGTTGTTAATGGTAATTCGCCCACTTCATCTAGAAAAATTGTTCCACCATCAGCAACTTCAAAATAACCTTCACGTGTAGAAGTTGCGCCAGTAAACGAACCTTTTTCGTGTCCGAATAATTCACTATCAATTGTTCCTTCAGGAATTGCACCACAGTTTACAGCGATATATTTTCCATGTTTTCTATGCGAAAGCGAATGTATTATTTTAGGAATACTTTCTTTTCCAACGCCACTTTCTCCAACTACCAACACCGAAATATCAGTAGGAGAAACCTGAATGGCTTTTTCTACGGCACGATTGAGTTTAGGATCATTTCCTATAATTTCGAATCGTTGTTTTATTGATTGTACTGTTTCCATTTATGCTGAATTTATTTCAGTATCTTTTGTTTTTAATTTATTGCGAGGCACGAAGCAATCTCATTATTTATTTTTAACCACAAATTACACGAATTTTCACAAATTAATTAAGTGCTTATTAATCTTTTATGTGTTAATGATTTATTTTGAAAATTTACAATAATTCCAATCGGAGTTTTAGCGAGTTTCATATAGTTCAATGTTCTTGAAAGATGATCATTAGTTACTTCACTAGCTGACTTTACTTCTAGAATGATATCTTCGTAAACAACAAAATCTGCGTAAAAATTATGAGGTAGAATAAATCCTTTGTATTCCACATCATACATTTGTTCTCTTACATATGGAATATTATGATTTTTAAATTCAATTTCTAAAGCATCTTTATATACTATTTCAAGTAAACCTGGACTTAAAATTCGATGAACTTCCATACACAATCCAACAATAGTATAATTTTCATCTTTCTTATAATAAAATTCAGTATCGTTATTCATAATTTTGATTCATAATTTTGTGAAAATTCGTGTAATTTGTGGTAAAAATCAATTCATCTCGCTTAATCCAACAGCAATACCTTTCAAAGTTCCACTAGTGCAACTCTCAATTTTTACATTCACAAAATCACCAATTTTATAATCTTCTTTAGGAAAAACAACCGTAATACTTTGTGAATTTCTTCCAGAAAATTCTTCTTTAGATTTTTTAGATAATTTTTCAACCAAAACTTCAACTGTTTTACCAATAAATTCTTCACTTCTTTGCCAAGCAAGCTTTTGTTGTAAATCTACAATTTCTTGCAAACGTCTGGCTTTAGTTTCTTCGGTAACATCATCTTTCATTTTTCTTCCAGCCAATGTTCCAGGACGTTCAGAATAGCTGTACATATATCCAAAACTATATTTTACATACTCCATTAATGATAAAGTATCTTGATGGTCTTCTTCTGTTTCTGTAGGAAAACCAGCAATCATATCTTGACTAATCGAGCTTTCTGGAATTATGGTTTTAATTTTGTCAATCAGCGTCATATATTCTTCACGCGTATGCAAACGATTCATTTCTTTCAAAATTCGATTACTTCCAGATTGAACCGGTAAGTGAATATGCTTGCAAATATTTGGATATTTAGCAATAACGTGCAAAACACTTTCGTGCATATCTTGAGGATTGGATGTCGAAAAACGGATTCTCATTTTAGGAAAACCAACAGCAACCATTTCCAATAAACTATCAAAATCTACCGAAGTTGCTTTTTGAATCTCGCTCGCATTTACAAAATCTTTTTTCAATCCGCCACCAAACCAAAGGTAACTGTCCACATTTTGACCCAAAAGCGTAATTTCCTTAAAACCTTTGTTCCATAAATCCTGAATTTCACTCATAATACTTTGTGGCTCACGACTGCGTTCACGACCACGAGTAAAAGGTACCACGCAAAACGTACACATATTATCGCAACCACGAGTTATAGAAACCAAAGCTGTAATTCCGTTGCTCATCAATCGCACTGGCGAAATATCACCATAGGTTTCATCCTTTGATAAAATCACGTTTATGGCATCTCTTCCTTCTTCAACTTCGGCCAATAAATTAGGTAAATCCTTGTATGCATCTGGACCAACAACCATATCTACAATTTTCTCTTCATCCAGAAATTTCTCTTTTAAACGTTCTGCCATACAACCCAAAACTCCGACTTTCATATTCGGATTGGTTCTTTTTACTGCATTGTATTTTTCTAATCTTTTGCGAATAGTTTGTTCTGCTTTATCACGAATAGAACAAGTATTTACCAAAACCAAATCGGCTTCTTCCAATATTTGAGTAGTATTGTAGCCGTTATTAGCCAAGATGGAAGCTACAATTTCGCTATCCGAAAAATTCATAGCGCAACCATAACTTTCTATATAAAGTTTTTTTGTGTTTTCTAATTTTGTATCAAGAACCAAGCTTTGTCCTTGTTTTTCTTCTACGTGTTCCATTTATGCTGAATTTACTTGTACTGAATTCATTTCAGTATTTCAGTATCTTAATAATCTTTGAATTTCTTGGACTGCAAAGATAGTACTAAATTAGAATATCTGACAAGTTGGCAGTTGTGATTTAACATTTTTTTTACTTGTAGCCAATCCAGCTTTCCTTTACATCTCGATAGCTATCGGGACACAAAAAAAAGTAAAAGTTTCTAAAGTTTTAAAAAGAGCTTCCGTTGGTCGCTTTTTTAAAACAAGAAACTTTTACTTTTTTTGTTTTGGGCTTTTCATTTCAAATGCGAAGCATTCATCGAACACCAATCAAAATAAAAAACATAGTGAGATAATCTCGGCTCATATCTTTGCATACAATAAAAAAGTGTGAAATACGTATCTTTGAAATAATATTAATAGATAAACAAAACCAAGTTGCCAAATTGTATCTGGGCGAAATACATCAATGATGATATTGTAGAGACTAGGAAAATCAACTTGGTTTAATTACATTAAAGTTTCAATAGTACTTAAGCACTTACTTTAAAAGAAAGATGCTGTATAAAAAATGAGCAAAGACCGTTGTAATTTTTTGTTTATCATTTAAATCAAAGCGATATGAATTTAAAGTATTCTGTAGGACTTGATGTTTCAAGTAAAAAAATCAATGCATGCATAAGTGTTATTGATGAAAAGCAAAAAGTAATAGTTAAATCTAGTACAGAAATAGCTAATACAAAGAAAGGATTTGAGAATTTAGAACAATGGATATTTAAGCATAAAAAAGAAGCTATTCCAGTTGTAATTTGTATGGAAGCTACTGGAATTTATCACGAAAATTGTGCCTATTATCTTTATGAAAAAGGTTTTGAAACCTCAATAATCTTACCAAATAAAGCAAAAAAATATTTGGAAGCAATTGGATTAAAATCAAAAAATGACTCAATTGATGCCAAAGGATTATCACAAATGGGAGCAGAACAATGTTTAGATACTTGGCAACCAATGGGAGAATTTTTCTATGAGTTACGTCTTTTAACTAGACAACATCAAAATGTTACTGAGTTGAAAACAGTTTTAACAAATCAAGTAAGTGCTTTGAATTATGCGATGTATCAATCAGAGTCAGTTAATAATCAACTTAAAGAAACTATTTTATTATTTGAAACACAATTAAAAGAATTAGAAAAAACAATTAAAAACTATGTAAAATCGAGTGAGAAAGTAGAACAAAGAGCAAGTAATGTTTTATCGATGAAAGGATTAGGTATATTAACATTGGCTACGGTTTTAGCAGAAACAAATGGATTTGAGTTGTTTAAAAATTACAAACAATTGGTATCCTATGCAGGTTATGATGTTGTAGAGGCACAGTCTGGAACACGAGTAGGAAAGACAAAAATATCAAAAAAAGGTAATTCTAGAATACGAAGAGCAATGCATATGCCATCGTTAGTTGTAATACAATGTAAAGTAAAACCGTTCAAAGATTTATGGGATAGAACCTATGCGAAACATGGAGTAAAAATGAAAAGTTATGTAGCCGTACAAAAGAAATTATTAGTGATGATTTATCATTTATGGAACAAAAAT
>NZ_JAYUPK010000010.1:0-30151 GCF_043760115.1 Flavobacterium sp. | reverse complement strand
AATTGAGCCAGTTTTACTTGCGTCAAATGATGAGGATATTGATATTGAAAACCTTGATGTAAATGAAAATTTAGAGGAAGAAGATGTAATTGAAAATGCACCAATTGCCACAGAACAAGTTAGAAAAATTACAAGTTTGGATATGAGTAGTAGAAAATTGAAAATTAAAATATCTAAAGAGTTGTTGGAGGAATTGGAGAATTTGGAGGTTGAGTTTCGATTGAATTAATATTATGGACAAGAAAAAAATATATTTATTTATTGACGAAAGTGGTGATGCATCTTTTTATGCAAAAAAAAATAAATTACAAGTTGGTACTGAAGGATTTCAACCTTTATTGTTATTAGGTTTAATTATTTTAGAAGACAAGAAAGAAATACATAAAAAAATTAAAGACCTTCAACAAGAAATTATAAATGATTCTTTATATAATTCATTAAAATGCGTGTCAAATCCCAAAGGTTGGTATTTTCACGCTAGGAATGATCAACCTGAAGTAAGAACAAAATTTATTGAATTGATTCGTAAAATGGAAGGTTTCAAATCATATATCGTAATTGGCAGAAAACGGTTAGACCTTTTTCATAAAAAACACAATAAGTCGGAAAGCGAATTCTATTTTGATATGGTTTATCATTTGTTAAAGGACAGATTAAATAAAGAGGATGTTTACTATCAAATATTACTATCTACAAGAGCAGGAAATTCAGGTGAAAAACTAAAAAACGCTATTGAGAAAGCTATTGAAAGAGATAATAATAAGCGAAAAACACCAATTACAATTCATTATGATTGCAGAACAATTCCTAGTGATAAAACTCCTGAATTAAGTATCATTGATTATTTAATGTGGGCTTTACAACGGTATATTTTACTTAAAGAAAGTAGATTTTATGATGCTTTAGTACAAAAAATGAATCTGATTATTGACTTGTATGATTTTGAAAAATTTGAAAGTAAAAGCAGTAACTATTATCATCCAAAAAAGAATAAATTTGAATTAGAAAAAGCTAGTGAATTTAAAACTGACGGATATATAAACAAAAAAAGCAATCTTTGATTAGCCGTACCAATACTGGTAACCTCTGCATGTGCAGATTATGCTATATCAAAATTGCCTATGCAAATATAATACAAAAGCAGTAAAAACATACTTAGACAAGATAAAATTAACTTTTTTATAGTGCTTTGTGTCATTTTATGCACACTAAAACCTTATAAAAATACCATCAATTCATAAAATTTTGTAAATTAATAGTTTATTTTAAATTGAATTAAAATTCTTACTTTTGAAAAGCAATACATACTAAATGAAATTACTAAAAATAAAACCATCTAAAAGTTTAAACAAAGCGTATTATAAGCAGTCGCTTACTCGTGAGCAAATTGAACTTTTTAAAAAAGAATTACAAAATACTTTTAATCATATTGATGAAAAGCAAGACGAAGAATATCATAAAAATGTTATTGCCGACTTGTTTAAAAACGTGTATTGCAAAGATAAACATCTTGTAAACGTAAACAAAAAAGAAGATTTAGTAATTCGTTTAGGAAATTCTACAACTGATGATGTTGGAGTTTTATTAGAATTTAAAAAACCAACTGAAAAGCGTGATATGGTTTCTGCTGCAAATGCTAATGTAAAAGCATTGCAGGAAGTGGTTTTATATTATTTACGTCAAACGGTTGATTATGATAATCATAAAATTACAAATTTAATTGTAACCAACATCTATGAATGGTTCATTTTTGATGGCGTTTGGTTCGAGAAAAATATTTTTAGAAACGTTAAACTTAAAAAAGATTATTTAGCATTTAAATCTTCTGGTCATGATACTAAATATTTCTATGATACCATTGCAGCTAAATATCTTGCAGAATTTACAGAAGAAGTTTCGTGTACTTATTTTAATTTAAAAGATTACGAAAAAAAAATTACCAACGATAATAAAAAAGACGATAACGATTTAATTGATTTATACAAAATCCTTTCGCCAGAACATTTATTAAACAAAAAATTTGCTAACGATAGTAATTCCTTAAATACCGATTTCTATAACGAATTACTTTATATTATTGGTCTTGAAGAAAGTAAAGACACTGCCAAAAAAACCATTCGTAGAATAAATGAAGCAGAAAGAAACGAAGGTTCACTTATAGAAAATACGATTGCCAAACTTAAAACCAAAAAATATTTTGGATTTGATACTAACGATGCAATCGAAAATCAATATTATGAAATAGCTTTAGAATTATGTATTACGTGGTTAAATAGAATTTTATTTTTAAAATTACTCGAATCACAATTGATAAAATACCATAATAATGACGAAAATTATGCTTTTTTATCTTACTCAAAAATAAAAGATTTTGACGAACTCGAAGAATTATTTTTTGAAGTTCTTGCCGAAAAAACAGCAGATAGAAAATCATCTGTTGCACAAAAATACGTAGACATTCCATATCTAAACAGTTCGTTATTTGAAATGACCGATTTAGAAAAAAATGCAATAGCTTTAAGCAACTTAAAAGATAGATTGGAATTTCCTGTTTATAAAAAATCGGTACTTAAAAAAGGAACTAAAGAGGTTATAAAACCCAAAACCAGTTTAAATTATCTTTTAGATTTTCTTGATGCCTACAACTTTGCAAGTGAAAGCAATGCCAAAATTCAAGAAGAAAACAAGTCTATAATCAACGCATCGGTTCTTGGGTTGATATTCGAAAAAATAAACGGTTACAAAGACGGTTCATTTTTTACGCCAGGATTTATCACGATGTATATGTGTCGTGAAACCATTAGAAAAGCAGTGGTTGAAAAGTTTAAAACCAATTTTCCTTTTTGTCAAGATATTACAAATTATGAAGAACTGAAAGAAAAAATAGATTTTAAAAACAAAGCCGAAAGAGCAGAAGCCAACAGATTAATAAATGAAATTAAAATTGTAGATCCAGCAGTAGGTTCAGGACATTTTTTGGTTTCGGCACTTAACGAAATGATTGCTACAAAAAGTGATTTACAAATTTTAAGTTATAAAAACGATAACCGAGTTTTAGGATACACGATAACATTAGAAAACGACGAGTTAATTATTCAAAACCAAGAAACTGATAAACTGTTTGAATACAACTTAAACCAAAACAACAATATCATTACCGATTTGCAAGATTTGCAAGAATGCTTGTTTACCGAGAAACAAAAAATTATAGAAAATTGCCTTTTTGGAGTTGACATTAACCCAAAATCTGTAATGATTTGCCAATTGCGTTTGTGGATTGAGTTATTAAAAAATGCATATTACACCAAAGAAAGCAATTATAAAGAATTGCATACTTTACCAAACATTGACATTAATATAAAAACAGGAAACTCACTAATTTCTAAATTTGCCATAAAAGACAATGTTTTTGAACGCATTACAGGATTTCAAAAAAAGTTGCAAGAATATAAAACTTGGGTAAGTATTTATAAAGATACTAATGATAAAAAAGCCAAAGACGAACTCAAAAAAAAATTAAAACTTTTCAAAGACGAATTTAAATTGGCCGATTTGCGTGTTACTAAATTGCAAAACGATTTGAGAATATTAAATGGTGTGTTTTATGAAAAATACCAAACTTATCAAGTTTTTGGTAGTGAACTTACCGATAAAGAAGTCACAGCAAAAGAAAAGTTACAAGCAGAAATACAAGACAAACAAGTAGAAATACAAACGGTAAAAGACAATCCAATATATAAAGATGCCTTTGAATGGCGGTACGAATTTCCGGAAGTTTTAGACGATAAAGGCGATTTTATTGGCTTTGATGTGGTAATTGGAAATCCGCCTTATATAAAAGAGTATGAAGGTAAACATATTTTTGACGGAATTAGAGAAAACGAAGTATATCAAGGAAAAATGGATATTTGGTATATGTTTGCCTGTGATGGATTAAAATTTTTAAAACCAAATGGTTTATTAAGTTACATTGCACCAAACAATTGGGTAACCAATTCTGGAGCAAGTAAAACAAGAAATTTTATTTTAAAAAATTCTAAAATTGAGCAAATTATAGATTTTGGAAGTTATATGATATTTGATACGGCAAGTATTCAAACAATGATTATGACATTTAAAAAAGACATTCAAAACGAATACAATTTTGATTACAGAAAAATTGAAACTACAAAACCTCAATTTAATGATGCTATTGAAATTTTAACCAATAGTAAAACAGAAAATAATGTTTTAATGCAACCTAATATTGTTGTAAGCAATTCATTAAATCAGTTTTTGACATTTAATAATAATGTATCAGATAGTATTTTAAATAAAATTGCAACTAAAAAGAATTTTGATTTGAATCAAAAAACTGAAATTGCACAAGGAATTGTTTTTCCTCAAGATTTCATAAATAAATTATCCAATGAAGTATTAGATAATACATATAAAGTTGGTGATGGTATTTTTGCTTTAAGCGAAAAAGAAAAAGACGATTTGAATTTATCTGAAAATGAATTGCGATTGGTAAAACCATATTTTAATAGTGAACAATTTAGCAGATATTTTGCAACTAATAAAAATGAGTATTGGTTAATTTATACCTCTTCAAAATTTAAAAATCCTAGCGAAATAAAACCGTATCCTAATATTAAAGAACATTTAGATAAATTCCAAAGTGTCATAACATCTGACAATAAACCTTACGGTTTGCATAGAACAAGAGAAGAAAATTTTTTTAAAGGCGAAAAAATAATTGTGCAACGAAAATGTGCAGGAAAACCAGTTTTTACATATACTGATTTTGATACTTATGTTTCTGCTACTTTTTATGTAATTAAAACCGAAAGAGTAAACCAAAAATATTTAACTGGATTATTCAATTCTAAACTTATAGAATTTTGGTTACGAAACAAAGGTAAAATGCAAGGCAATAATTTTCAACTAGATAAAGAACCATTATTAAATATACCAATTTTTGAACCTAATAAAGATTTTCAAAAACCAATTATAAGTTTAGTCGACCAAATCCTAACCTTAAAAAAAGAAAATCCCAAAGCCGATACAAGTGATTTAGAAAACGACATCGACGAGTTGGTGTATCAATTGTATGAGTTAACATATGATGAAATTGATGTGGTGAAAAGTAGTTAATAAATACTACTACTTGTTTAAAACTTAACTTAATTGTGAATAAGTAAAAATTATAGTGTTAAAATAATTAGTAAACTTTGCAACACTATAATTAAATAAATAAATGGGAACTAAAGCCACAACTGTAGAACAACAAATAACACTTCTTGAAAGTAGAGGTATGAAATTT
This sequence comes from Flavobacterium sp., assembly GCF_043760115.1. GTDB lineage: Bacteria > Bacteroidota > Bacteroidia > Flavobacteriales > Flavobacteriaceae > Flavobacterium. The sequence continues at coordinate 24,846 of NZ_JAYUPK010000010.1, read as the reverse complement.
GATTGTGATGTAGAAAAAATAAAAGAAACCCTGTTAGATATTGGTTATTATCGGCTTGGTTTTTATTCTTATTATTTTCAAGATAAAAAAAGTCATCAATTTACATCAGATATAAATTTTAACGACATCATCAAGCTTTACTATTTTGATTTTGACATGAAGATGTTGCTTTTGAGATATATTTATAGGATTGAAGTTCATTTTAGAACTCAATTGGTTTATTTTGCATCAAATTTTTATAATGAAAATAATACTTGGTACATAGATTCTAAAATAGTTGATAATCAAATTTTGAAAGAATTCAATTCAATTTATTTTAATTTAAAAACAAAAAATAAAATTATATCAAAACATCACAAAAAATACCATCCTTGTGATTATGCCCCAACATGGAAAGTGTTTGAATTTTTAACCTTTGGTCAAGTTTTTAAAGTTTTTTCAAATCTAAAAAATGAGGATTTAAAATTAAAAATATCAGAAGTTTATGGCTTTAGAGAAATATCATTGTTAAACAACTATTTTATTTCTATCATAAACATTAGAAATATCTGTTCTCATAATGGTGTACTTTTTGATTACAATCAACCAATAGGTATACAAAGTATTCCAAATTTAAAGTATAGATTAAAAACACAAAATAATACAAATTTAAATGCTTCATTACGATTGCTACTTTTTATATTGAGCAAAGTATCTAAAAATAGAGCTAGCGATTTAGAACAAGAAGTAAAGAGTTTATTAGCAATTGCTTCCCAAAACGAACTTGTAAAAAACATAATTATTTCTAAAATTAAATTTGATTTGTAATTTTTTTAATTACATTTGTACTCTCAAAGTGCCCTACTATACAATCTGCTATAGGTGAGCACTATAAAATAAGAAAATCGACCCAGACATTTTTTTGCTCTGGGTTTTTTATTTTTTGTAATCAATTCCATAAATACATACATAATCAAAACCAATTCTTAAATACCATTGTATTAAGGAAATAATTGGTATTTTTGCAAAACAAATTAGAAATAAAAATAAAAAATATGGCATTAGCAATAACAGATGCAACTTTTGACGAAGTAGTATTAAAATCAGACAAACCAGTAATAGTAGATTTTTGGGCAGCTTGGTGTGGACCATGTAGAATGGTTGGACCAGTTATAGACGAAATTGCAACAGAATATGAAGGAAAAGCAACAGTTGGAAAAGTAGACGTTGATGCAAATCAAGAATTTGCTGCAAAATATGGTGTTAGAAATATTCCAACGGTTTTAATTTTTCAAAACGGTGAAGTTGTTGGTCGTCAAGTTGGCGTTGCACCAAAGAAAACATATACCGATGCAGTTGATGCATTGTTACAATAAGAAATTATTTGTTGATTTTTTTAAACCTTTCAAGATGTATTTTTTGAAAGGTTTTTTTATTCTGAACTCTTGAACTGAATTTTTTTCAGTTTGATTCAGAATCTTTTGAATTTTTTCTAGATTGTCTTAAACTACAATAACTATTTAAAATTTAAGAGTAAAAGTAGTTCCTATATTTTCAGTACTATCAACTGAAATCTCACAATTTATGGCTTTAGCCATATCTCTGATAAGATACAATCCCAAGCCAGATTTTGTTCCTGTAAATTCACTTTCGTCAAACAGTACTTGAAATTTTTCTTTACTTGCTCCTAAACCATTATCGGTTACAAATAAAAAACGTTGATTTTCAATTTGCCAAGCTTTCCAAGTTATAGTGGGATTTTCGGTAGTTGTAAAACTATTTATGGCATTACTAGTAAGGTTTCTTATAATGGTTTTTAAATAATTTTCGTCAGTAAAAATCTCAATATTATCTGGATTTTGGTATTCAAATGTAATTTTTAAATATCCAGAAAACACTTTTTCAGTATCTTCAAATAGTTGATTTACCAATAAATTTTTGGGTTGTGGTTTAAAATTTTCCATTTGGCTTTTACTCCATTGTAAAATATCTTCCATACTTGATAAAAGATTTTTTGCTCCAGACATAGTTTTGTCTTGCATTCGTTTGGTATTTTCTTCGGTAAGTAATTCTGGAGCTTCGTTTTGAAGTTGTAAAAAGAAAATTAAGTTATTTACAGGACCACGTAAATCGTGATTTAAGATACTAAAAAATCTAGTTTTGGCTTTGTTAGCTTGGTCTAGTTCTAGATTTTTAGAATCTAAATTTTCATTTAAAATTTGCAATTTATTGTTGTTTTGTTTGCGTTTTCGGCTTTGGTAAAACAATAATCCTCCAATTACTGTGAGCAATCCCAAACCGCCAAGCAAATACCATTTTTGTTTTTCTTTGGCATCTAGTGATAATTTATTGATTTTTATTTCTTTATCTCTAAGTTCAATTTCGCGTTTGTCTTCAAGATTTTTAATGGTTTCTTTATTATCAGAATTGAAAACAGAATCTTTGAATTTATAAGATAAATCTTGGGTTTCTAGAGCTACTTCGAAATTTCCTTGCGTTTTTTGTATATAAGATAAGGTTCTGTAACTCTCGTACAATCGACGAATGTTTTTTGCTTTTTTTGTCAATATTATTGCTTTTTCAATGGCAAACAAAGCTTCCTGAAGATACTCTTTTTTTTGATTTTCACTTTGACCGTTTGACTCTGCTAAATTGGTGTAAGTTTCTGCAATCAAATTATAATTTTGGATAATCATATTCTCATCACCAATTAACAAATAGTTTTTTAAAGATTTTTTATAGATTTCGAGTGCTTGTTCGTATTTTTCTTGATCTACATATATTCCAGCTTTTAAATCATTAGTAGTATTTTTAAATTTTAGTATTCCTAGTTTATCACTAACCTTTTCAGCTTCTTGAGCATGTTTTAATGCTTTATCATATTGCTTTAAACTTGAATAACAAGAACTAACATTATGTAATTCCATATAAACTTCTGCAAGGTTTTTATGCTTATCGTTAAATTCAATTGCTTTTTTGAAATGGGAAATTGCTTTTTCATAATCACCCGAATTTTGATAAATTGTTCCAATATTTGTTAAAATCTTTCCTTGAATTTGATAATCTTTTCCTTCTTCGGCAAATTTTAATCCTTTAAAATAATAATCTAATGCTTTCGGAAAATTACCTTCTCTTGAATTGATAAAACCTTTACCTAAATAGGCTTTTGCAATTTGAGATTTGTTTTTAGTATTTTTTAAAACATATTCAAAATATTCATTTGATTTTTTATTATCTACACCCAAATAATATACACCAATATTGCGGTGCGCCTCTATGTTTCCATATAAGTAATTCAAGTTTTTTGATAATTTTAAAGCTTGGGTACAATATTTTAAGTGTTCATTAGCATTTATATCTCGGAATGCATAACCTAAATCGTTAAGTACATTTACCTTCAAACTATCTTCTTTCATTTTTGGCAATTCAACCAAAAGCGAATCAATCAATTTTTGTCCATCCAATTTTTGAGCAACTGAAAAAAGAGATATAAAAAAAATGAAAAGAAAGTAAAAATATTTCATAAAATAAGATTTAAATTGTCTTTATAACTTCTCCCAATAGGAATTTTGGTGTTGTTATGTAACTGAACTTCAGTAGCATTAATCTTTTCAATAAATTTTTTTTGTACAGCAAAACTTCTATGAATACGAACAAATGATTCAAAAAAAGTATCTTGTAATAATTCTCCAATAAATGAAAAAACACAATACCTTTTTTTATCTGTAACAACTATTGTATGATTTTTTAGTGCTTCAAGATACAAAATATCATGCATTTTGATTTTAATTTGTTCGTTTCCAACCTTTAAGTAAACTACATCTCCACCTATACTTGTTTCAAATAAAGCTGCTTTGTGTCGCAATTCCATGTATTCAAGAACTCTAGAGATTGCTTGCTCAAATCGTATGAAATTATAGGGTTTTACTATAAAATCTAATGTATCTATCATAAAAGTTTCAGCAGCTAATTCTGAGTGTGAGGTTATGAAAATACAGCAAGGAATAGTTAATGCTTTTTTTCTTAGTTCAATGCCATTTTCATTCTCTAATTCTATATCGAGGAAGGCAACATCTACTGTATTTTTTTCAAGAAAAAAAAGCGCTTTTTCGGCAGAATCAAAAACACCTACAATATCTAAAGCTGTAAATCGCTTAGTATAAGCAACTACCATTAGCCGATCCATTTCGTCATCATCAACAATAATACAAGAAAACACTTTCACTTTTAATAGATTAAAGAGTAAATATAATAATTTTTACAAAATTAAACATGTTATCCGTCCCTTAATTCTGTCGTTCGTCCTTTTGAGGTTTTTTAAACTGTCAAAGTCATAGAACTTTACACTATAAACTAAAATACAGAACATTATGAAAACAAAAAAACTTTTATTAGCGGTAATATTTGGATTTTTTATCCAAAATATACAAGCGCAGAAAGACGTTGTTGTTAGTGGCGGCAACGCAACAGGCAGTGGCGGAACTGTAAGTTATTCAGTTGGACAAGTTGCTTATACAAACGCAACAGGAAGTGGAGGTACAGTTACTCAAGGTGTGCAACAACCTTTTGAAATTGTAACACTTGGAACTGACAATTTTCCTGAAATTATATTATTAATGACGGTTTATCCAAATCCTACAACTTCTATTGTGAACTTGAAAGTGGACAATTTCAATTTTGAAAACTTACAAATTAACCTTTCTGACATAACTGGAAAGTTGCTTCAATCTCAAAAAATTAGCAATCAAGAAACCCAAATTCAAATGGAAAGTTTGCCTCAAGCAATCTATTTTTTGAATGTCCTAGACAACAACAAAACAATTAAAACTTTTAAAATTATTAAAAATTAAGATTATGAAAACAATTACTCAAAAATTATTCAAAATAGCACTTCTATGTTCTATTTTCTTTACTCTATTTTCTGCACAAGCACAAGCACCGCAAAAAATGAGTTACCAAGCTGTGGTTAGAAATACAGCAAATACTTTGATTTCCAATACAGCAGTCGGTGTAAAAATTAGCGTTTTACAAACTTCAGTTTCTGGAACAGTAGTATATGCTGAAAGACATACGCCAACTACTAATGCTAATGGATTAGCGACTTTCGAAATTGGTGGCGGAACGGTTTTAACTGGAACAATTGCAGGTATCAACTGGGCAACTGGTCCTTATTTTATAAAAACCGAAACTGATCCAACTGGTGGAACTAATTATACTATTTCTGGAACATCGCAATTGGCAAGTGTACCGTATGCATTATTTGCTGCTAATGGCGGAACACCTGGACCACAAGGAATTCAAGGTGTTGCAGGCGCAATTGGTGCACAAGGAGTTGCAGGTGTTGCAGGAACCGCAGGTATAAACGGAAAAAATACATTAATTCTTACCACAACAGAACCTGTAGGAGCAAACTGTGCAACTGGTGGAACACGCCAACAATATGGTTTAGACAACAATGGAAATAATGTTTTAGATCCTTCAGAGATTAATGCTTCCTTAACAAAATATGTATGTAATGGTTTAGTAGGAGCAACAGGCGCACAAGGAATACCAGGAACAGCAACTAATGCTTGGGGTTTATCTGGAAATACAGGTTCTGCAACTAATTTTATTGGTACAACTGATAATACTTCACTTACTTTAAAAACTAATAATACACAAGCAATGATTATTGAACCAAATGGATACACGGTTCTAGGTTCTGGTGTAGTTGGACCAATTATTGACCGCTTTGGAATAGAAGGAAATGCATTAATGATTGGAGCACCAGTTAGTAATTTAGATAACGGTACATTAAAAATTAGAAACAGAGGTCAAGTACTGCAACAGCTTGAAGACCAACAAATGAATCTTGATGGAGAGATTATACAAACTACTAGAATTGATGATCAAGGATCGTATGCCGCAGATTTAAAAATAAATCCAAATGGTGGAAATATAGGAATTGGAAATACAGGAACAATTCAAAATAAATTGCAAATAGGAAATCCGCCAGGTTTTTCGGGCAATGATATTGCAATTGGTAACGGTACGCAAGCCATGTCTTTATTTCAAAGTCCAACAGCATCAATATTTTATACTAATACTAATTTTGCTTTTATGCCTGCGAGTGGTGTTGGTAATATGGGAATTGGGACTACAACTCCAACAGCTAAATTAGATGTTCAAGGAGATATTTCTTCAACAAGTGATTTAGGTAACAAAGTAGAGATAAAAAATGGAGCAATTTACACCACTCCAACTGGAAATTTTAATCTTGTGCCAATTGGTGTGTTTAATATTGAATTTCGAATTGATAATGATGGTAACCTAATTGATAATCAAATTAGAAACATTGTTGGAAATGTAATTGCTCCTCAAACTCTTGTTTATAACACCTTTACAGGGTTTAATGATTTTTCTGCACTTACTATAGATATAGATTTTGGTGCAACACTTCCCTACACCAAAATTGTAATTGTAGGTGCGCCATCAATTTCACAATTTTCTACTTGGCTAACTGGAAGGTTTACTTATGATGAGGAAGTTGGAATTGGTAGCACTGTAAGAATAAATTTAGAATCAGATAATTTTGACGGAGGACTTATTAACGGTACATATATAGCTTATGGTATCAAACAATAATAGAATATTTTTGAAAAAAGGCGCAAGGAAACATTAGCATTTACTTAATATAAATTGAATTACAAGTTAATTTTCTTGTCAAATAAATAAAATTAAAATTATGAAAACAATTACTCAAAAATTAATCAAGATAGCACTTCTATGTTCTATTTTCTTTACTCTATTTTCTGCACAAGCCCAAGTACCGCAAAAAATGAGTTACCAAGCTGTGGTTAGAAATGCAGCAAATACTTTAATTACTAATACAGCAGTTGGCGTAAAAATTAGTGTTTTGCAAACTTCAATTTCTGGTACAGTAGTATATTCTGAAAGACATACGCCAACTACTAATGCTAATGGATTAACGACTTTCGAAATTGGTGGCGGAACGGTTTTAACTGGAACAATTGCAGGTATTAATTGGGCAAATGGACCTTATTTTATAAAAACCGAAACCGATCCAGCAGGAGGAACTAATTATACTATTTCTGGAACATCACAATTAGCAAGTGTGCCTTACGCATTGTTTGCTGCCAATGGTGGAACTCCTGGACCACAAGGTATACAAGGAATTGCTGGTGCAAATGGCGCAACAGGTTCACAAGGCGCAACAGGTTCACAAGGAATTCAAGGTGCGAATGGCGCAACAGGAATTAGTATTGTAGCTAGAACTGTTCCAGAATTAGCAGGAGCAAACTGTGCTACTGGAGGAACTAAATTACAATTTGGTGGAGATTTAAACGGAAATAACACTCTTGATAATTCCGAAATAAATCCTGCCTTAACCCAATATATTTGTAATGGTTTACAAGGAACACCAGGAACAGCAGCTAATGCTTGGGGTTTATCAGGAAATACAGGTTCTGCAACTAATTTTATTGGAACAACTGACAATACTCCGTTGGTTATTAAAACTAATAATAATCAAGCCATGATTGTTACTCCAAGTGGTTATACAGTTTTTGAATCAAGTGTTGCTGGTCCAATTTCTGATAGATTAGGTGTCGAAGGAAATGCATTAATGATTGGAGCACCAGTTAGTAATTTAGATAACGGTACATTAAAAATTAGAAATAGAGGTCAAGTACTGCAACAACTTGAAGACCAACAAATGAATCTTGACGGAGAGATTATACAAACTACTAGAATTGATGATCAAGGATCGTATGCCGCAGATTTAAAAATAAATCCTTTAGGTGGTGATGTTACTTTTGGCGCAAAAATTGGTGTAGGAAATACTGGAACAATTCAAAACAAACTTCAAATAGGTAATCCACCAGGATTTTCTGGTAACGATATTGCCATTGGTAACGGTTCACAAGCAATGTCTTTATTTCAAAGTCCAACAGCATCAACATTTTTTACCAATACTAATTTTGCTTTTATGCCAGCAAGTGGTCCTGCAAATGTGGGAATTAACACTACAACGCCAAGTTCTAAACTAGAAGTTGATGGCAGTATTGCTAACAAGTTTACGTTAATTAATGCTGATTACACACCAACTGATGCTGATTATATTATTTATGCAAACAAGCAGTTTGACGATGCGGCACCACTAACAATAACATTACCACTTCCAGCATTTTGTAGAGGAAGGATTTATTACATTAAGGCATTGGCATTGCCTGGACTATTTTCTGTAAATATTAATCCAGGTCAAAGATTTATGAGTTATGATGTTGATGGTGTTTATAATAATACTTTCCCACCTAGTTTAGCAAACACTGGTGGTTCAATAACAATCAATGATCATTTAAATCAGCCTATAACCTATTTACATTCTTTTAGTGCGTCTAGTATTCAACAATTTAGAACTTTTGTTTGTGTTCAAAGTATAGGAACAAGATGGATTGTTTTATCAGATAATTTTTTTAGTGATTCTAATTAAACAATTAGTTCTTTATTTTTTTAAAATGGTTGTTTTAGGACAACCATTTTATAAATAATTAATAAACAATTTGGAAATGTAAAAAATGACAACACCAGCAAAACCAAGAACTACTAGCGAGAAATTTAGAGATGTTATGATTATTTATGTCTTGCCTATTTTTTGTGTTGGTTATGTAAACTATACCAAATGTTGGCCGTATCAAGCCTTAATAGATTTCTATAAAGGTACAGCTGGGCAACACGCACAATGGCTCAATGACGATATTATTTATACCATTTCGTTCACGATTTTTGCAGGAATTTATTATGCTTTACGATATTTAATTAAAAAAATATTTTAAAAATTCAATTCATTCATGCTTTTAATTTTGACAGTAATTTCAATAATAAAAACTATTTTAACTTTTAAAAACTATAAATCATGAAAAAAAAATTACTTTTCATTTTAATGTTTTTTACTCAACAATTTATGTTTTCGCAAACGCAAACCATTTGTTACCAATCGGTTAAACAAGGTGCATATCACGGTATAGGTTTAAAAGCCGACGGAACTCTTTGGTTTTGGGGAAATAATTCAAATGGGCAATTTGGAGACGGTTTTACTTCATTTAATAATGTTTATCCTTTGCAAATAGGAAATGCATCTAACTGGCAAGAAATTTTTGTTGGTGCCAATTCTTCTTATGGAATTAAAACCAACAGAACTTTATGGGCTTGGGGAAACAATGTTGCAGCAGAACTTGGCGATGGCACATTAATCGATAAACTTGTTCCAACCCAAATTGGCACAGCTACCAATTGGCTAACAATAAGTCCATCTGCTCAAGGAAATCATGTTCTTGGACTAAAAACCAATGGAACTATTTGGTCTTGGGGAAGAAACAGCTCTGGACAATTGGGTAATGGAACTGTTGGTACAAACTACAATCTTGTTCCTACTCAAATAGGTATTGGCACTACTTGGAGTAAAATAGCTGCTGGATATTATTCGTCTTATGCTATAAAAAGTGACGGAACTTTATGGGCTTGGGGAACTAATAATTTTGCAGAACTTGGTATAGGTAATTTTAACGAAGTAACAACACCTACACAAATTGGAACTGATACCAATTGGCAAACAGTAATTTCTGGATCTGGACATACAATTGCCAAAAAAACCAACGGAACTTATTGGATTTGGGGAGTTAATACTGATGGAGCTTTAGGAAACGGAACTACATCAAACAGTTCATCACCAATACAATTTTCAGCAGCAACTATTTGGAAAGATTTTGGTTTGGGCAATGGACACACAATAGGTATAAAACTAGACGGAACTTTGTGGGCTTGGGGTTCTAATTTTGCTTACAATCTAGGAAACGGATCAACTGTTCGTGAATTATCGCCAATTCAAATAGGAACTGCTAGTAATTGGGATAAAATTTTGACTAGTTATGCCAGTAATTTAGCTATAAAAAATGATGGAACTATGCTGGCTTGGGGTAATAATAGTAGCGGACAACTGGCCAATGGAAGCATACTAACTAGCGTTACTCCAGCTGTAATAAATTGCCCTATAAGTTTAGCTGTAAATCAAAATGAAACCAATCAAGTTTTTAAATTGTATCCAAACCCAGTTATTGATTTTTTGAATATAGAAAATGTAGAAAAAATAGATCAAATTTCAATTGTTACTATGCTTGGTCAAGAAATTAAAATTATTAATAATCCAGAAAATAAAATTGATGTTTCTAATTTAGAAAAAGGAGTTTATGTTTTAAAAATAAAAACCGAAACAGGAAATAAAGTTTTTAAATTCAATAAAAAGTAAGTAGTTTTTTAGTTTTTTTTTAAGAAGAGTTGTTTAAAGACAACTCTTTTTTTATTCTAAACTCTTGAACTGAATTTATTAAAGTTTGTTTCAGAATCTTGCAAATCATTAAATTTTAAAATAAATGTAGTTCCTTCTCCAATTTTACTATCTACTTCAATCTCACAATCTATAGCTTTTGCTAGATCACGAATTAAGTGCAAACCCAAACCAGTTTTTATGCCAACAACTTCATTTTCGTCATACAAAGCTTTTAGTTGATTATTTGTTACACCTTTTCCATTATCAGTAATCGATAAAAAAGTTTGGTTGTTATCTGAAAAAGATTTCCAGATAATCGTTGGATTTTCAATTTTTTGTAACGATTTTATTGCGTTTCCTGTTAAATTTCGGATGATGGTTTTTAGATAATTTTCGTCAGTAAAAAGCTCAAGATTTTTGATGTTTTCGAAAATAATTGAAACGTTTTCTTCGCTTGCAAAATGATTTTTAGTAGCTTCGAACAAATCAGTAATCAATACTTTTTTGAACTCGGGTTTAAAGTTTTGCATTTGCCCTTTGCTCCACAGCAAAATATCTTCCATAGAATGTAATAAATTTTCTGCTGATGTTAATGTGGTTTCTTGAATTCGGTTTTTGGTAGTTTCGTCAAGCAAATCTGGACTATTTTTCTGAATATGTAAAAAATCGATGAGGTTTGCAACAGGACTTCGCAAATCATGATTCAGGATATTAAAAAACCTTGTTTTGGTCTTGTTGGCTTGGTCGAGATTTTGGTTCAATGTTTCAAGTTTTTGGTTGGTAAGTTTTCGTTTTCGACTTTGATAAAACAATAATCCTCCAATAATTGCTAGAAATCCTAAGCCAGAAAATAATAGCCATTTTTGTTTTTGATTGGCTTCAAGCGAGAGTTTATTGATTTTTAATTTAGTATCTTGTAATTCTATTTCTTTACGAACATTTGATAATTCCTTAGTTTGAGATTTTTTTTCTAACTGTTCTGTTTTTAAATCTGATTGGGTTTTTAAGAAATTTAGATTTATTAAATCTCTTTGCACATTGCTCTCATTTAATTGTGAGTTACTCAAAGCTAACGTTAGTTTTTGTTGATTCAGTTTTTCAAAAGATAGTAATTCTTGAACTTTATATTTTTCTTCTTTAGTATCAAATTCATATTGAATTTCTAGTCTAGAAATTTGTTTTTTGGTGTTTTCGTTTTCTAATTCGTCTTTAATTTCAATAAATTTCTTAAAGTTGATGTAAGCACTATCATTTTTATTTAGATTTTCATAAATAATTTTCAAATCGCTAAAAGTTTGTTTTTGAGTTTCTAAATCTTTTAGATTTTGAGCAATTTTATTGGATTTTTGTGTGAATTTCAATGCATTTACGAAATCATTTTTTTTAATATAATTTTGTCCAATTCCTTGGTAATTATATGCAATTCCTTTGTTGTAATTTAATTTTTCATTGATTTTTAATGCTTTATTGAAATATTCAAATGCTTTTTCAGATTGGTTTGTTTCTGTGTAAACACTTGCCAAATGTCCATATTCTCTTGCTATTCCTGCCTCGCTATTAATTTCGATATTTTTGGCTAACGCTTTTTCATAATAATCTAATGCTTTTGAAAACTCTTTTTTATCTAAATAAATATTTCCCAGATTTGCTAAATTGGCAACAATACCAATGGGATTTTTAATTAGTGTATGAACATCAAGTGCTTTTTGAAAAAATTCTATAGCTTTGTCATTATTTTTTAGTTCTGCATAAATGACACCCATATTTCCTGATGCATTTGCAAATACATCATTTCTTTTTTCTTTTTCTGCAATTCGCAATGCTTTTTGAAAGTAGTTTAAGGCATCTGGATATTTAAAATATTGACTATTAATTACTCCTAAATTACTCAGGTTTGCCATAATATTTTTTTTATCGGCAATATCTTCGGCAATTAGTAGTGATTTTTTAAAAAGCAATTCGGCTTCCTTTGTTTTTCCCAGTGAATTGCTAATAACACCTTGAAAACGAAATCCAGTAGCCAAACCATTTTTATAGTTTATGGTTTTTGCAATTTCTAATGCTTGATTAGTATACTCTAACATTTTTGGTAAATTTGGATTCACACCAAAATTTAAACCAGCAATTTTAATTAATTCATCAACTTTTTGAGTTTGATTTTTAATTTTAGGTAATTCAATCAAAAGCGAATCTATTAAAGCTTGACCCACTTTTTTTTGAGAAAAAGTAATCATCGGAACTAGCAAGAAAAATAATATTTTTTTCATTCGACAAATTGCAATTGGTCACGATAACTATTCCCTAACGGAATAACAATATTTTTGATAAGTGTAATGTTTTGCGAACCCACTTTTTGGATAAATTGTTTTTGAACTGCAAAACTTCGATGCACCCTTACAAATGATTCAAAATGGGTTTCCTTGAGCAAGTTACCAATACCCGAAAACACACAATGCCTTTTAGTATTAGTAACTAAAAGTGTATAATCTTTAAGTGCTTCTAGGTATAAAATTTCGTGTAAATGAATTTTAGTTTGCTCATAACCTTGTTTAATATAGATAAAATCGTCGGCAAATTGCAATTCATACAAACTTGCTTTTTGTTTAATATCTAAAAATTCTTTTATTCTATTTACAGTAATTGCAAATCGCTCTTGTTGCAATGGTTTAATTAAAAAATCTAAAGTTTCTAGTTCAAAACTTTCTAATGCATATTCTGGATGCGAAGTAATATAGACACATACAGGAACGGTTGCTAATTTTTTTCTTAATTCTAAACCATTTATAAAAGGCATATCTATATCTAAAAAAAGCACATCAATGGTTTGTTTATCAATTTCAAGTAAAGCATTTTGCGCTGAAGAAAAGCTACCTACAATTTTCAAAATCGGAAAATTACGAGCTATAGATAGTACTTTAAGTCGTGCTACTTCATCATCATCTACTATAATGCATTTAAGTTGATTCATAAGTAATTGATTGTTAATGTCAAATATACAAAAAAATGTTAATTTATTTTAATTCGTCTATTATTTTGCTTGTTGGTCTATTTTTTTAAAAAGGCGTTTAATTTATATTGAATTTTGAGAAAATAAATTTAATGATATGAAAACTATTTTCTTTTTTTTCCTAATACTTTTTTCTGTTTTTAAAACTACAGCACAACAAGCAATAGTAACATCTGGAGCAAATGCCTCTGGTTCTGATGGATCAGTAAGTTATTCTATTGGTCAAGTAAACTATACTTTTTCAACATCTGTTTCAGGTTCTATAAATCAAGGTGTGCAACAACCTTTTGAAATCTTCACTCTAGGAACAGATAATTTTCAAAACATTAATTTATTGATAACAGTATTTCCTAATCCTACCGTAAATACAATTATTTTAAAAATTGATAACAGTAATTTGGACACTCTTAATTTTCAATTATTTGATATAAACGGAAAACAAATTTTATCTCAAAAAATTAATACAGTTGAAACTTTAATTGATTTGCAAAATCTTGCTGCAGCAATTTATTTGTTGAAAATAAATGATACTGATAAAACAATAAAAACCTTTAAAATAATTAAAAACAATTAAAAATAAATAGCAATGAAAACAATACTACACAAATTGATGAAAAAAGTATTTTTAATAACCATTTTCAGTCCTTTATTTTCGGCATTTGCACAAGCTCCACAAAAAATGAGTTATCAAGCTGTAATTAGAAACTCTAGTAATGCATTAGTTACAAATACTCCTATAGGAATGAAAATCAGTATTTTGCAAGCTTCACAAACAGGAATAGCAGTTTATGTAGAAACACAAACTGCAGTAACTAATGCTAACGGATTGGTAACTTTGCAGATTGGTGCAGGAATAGTTGTAACTGGAAATTTTGCAACAATATCTTGGGGAACAAATAATTATTTTATCAAAACCGAGTCCGATATAGCTGGCGGAACAAACTATTCAATTTCTGGAACAAGTCAGTTACTAAGTGTGCCTTATGCATTGTATGCTGCAAGTGGCACTTCTGGTCCACAAGGTTTACAAGGTCCAATTGGTCCTCAAGGTCCACCAGGTTCAGCATTAAACGCTTGGTCAACCAATGGAAATACTAATACAACAACCACAGATTTTATTGGTACTACAGATAATAAACCTATGATTTTAAAAGCTAATAATATTGAAGTAGCACGAACTGATCCTGCTGGATATTTAAATGTTGGTGCAGCCAATTTAGCTCCAGAAACTACTAATTCATTATTAGTAAAAGGTGGTACAGCAATAAGTGACGGAAATTTGAATTTTTATAAGTTTGATGGAGATAATGGGGTTCAAAATTTAAAAGTAAATGAAGTAAGTATACAATCTAGTTTTATAGATCCAGGTGGAATATATTCTGATGTTTTAAAAATAAATCCTGCTGGTGGAAATGTTGGAATAGGAAATAACGTTAATCCGCCAAGTGCATCATTAACTGTTGCTAGAGGAGATGGAGTTGATGGAAGTGCTGTATTTTTTGGAACAACACACGCTTCACATTTTAATTATGCAACAGCTGAAAACACTTACATTAGAGGAGGAAAAGATGGAAGTATAGTATTAATAAACGACAGTCATAACGGACCAGTTTATATTGCTGGTGGTGGTGGTGATACAAATCTTGGCGGTAATTTAAGTGTAAATAACACTTCATCAGTCAATGGTAATGCATCTTTTTACAGTAATATTAATGTAGTTGGTGGTTCAAACAATGGAATTTTTGCCAATACAACAGGTGGTTTTAACATGGTGCCAATTGGAATATTTAGTTATAATTTATCTACAAATATTATTTTAGAACTAGAAGGAGGAATTAATAATGATGTAGCTCCAATATTATTAAATGCTACAGCAACTGTAAATCCGGGATTTGATGACACTATTATATTTAATTTTAATTTAAATCCAGCAGTTACAGCAGGATATACAAGTATAATCGCTATCGGAAACCCAGGTTTTAATAGCCCAAATTTTGTTACTAGAGCAACTTTAACTAATGATAATTCGTCTGTTCAAGCTACTTATGTTATAGATAATTTAGTTGGATTTAGATTTCGTTCTTACGGCAGAGTTATGGTTTATGGAATAAAATAATTTTTAGAAAAATTCACAAAAAGACTTGTATAATTACAGGTCTTTTTTTTTTATAATTTTAGAGTAAAAGTAGTCCCATAATTTAATTTTGAATTAACATTTATCTCACAATTAATAGCTTTTGCCAAATCGCGAATAAGATGTAAGCCCAATCCAGTCTTTATTCCAACAACTTCATTTTCGTCATACAAAGCTTTTAATTTATTATTACTTACTCCATTTCCATTATCAGAAATTGAAAAAAAAGTTTGATTATTATCTTGCCAAGCTTTCCAATTAATTGTTGCATTTTCAATATTTGAAAGTGCTTTTATAGCATTTCCAGTTAAGTTTCTAATGATGGTTTTCAGGTAATTTTCATCAGTATTCAATTCAATATTTTGATCATTTTCAAATGTAATTTTTACCTTTTCTTCACTTTCAAAATGCTTTTTTGTATCTTCAAATAAAGTTTCAACTGAAATCTTTTTTGGTTGAGGTTTAAAGTTTTCCATCTGACCTTTACTCCACAATAAAATGTCTTCCATTGAGTTTAATAAATTTTCGGTTCCAGAAATGGTTTTGTTTTGTAATCTCAATTTACTTTGTTCGTCAAGAAGTTCTGGATTTTCTTTTTGTAAATGCAAAAACCCAATTAAGTTAGAAACAGGTGCACGTAAATCGTGATTTAAGATACTAAAAAATCGAGCTTTTGTTTTGTTAGCTTGGTCTAAATTTGAATTTAAAACCTTTAATTTTTCATTCACTTTTTTGCGATTATAACTTTGATAAAATAATAATCCTCCTAGAATTCCTAAAAATCCCAATCCTAAAATATAAAACCATTTTTGTTTTTCTTTAGCTTGTAAAGAGAGTTTGTTAATTTTTATTTCTTTGTCTCGAAGTTCAATTTCTCGCTTATCTTCAAGGTTTTTTATGGTTTCTTTGTTTTTAGAATTAAAAATCAAGCGTTCCAATCGAAGTGTTTCATTTAAATAAAATATCTGTTTGGTTTTATTGTTCTTATAATTAAAAATTTCTGATAGTTTATGAGATGAATTTTTTAATTGGATCAAATGTTTTGTTTTTGAATAATTGATGTAACAATAATTTAAATAATTTTCTGATTTGGTAAGGTAATCCGTTTTTTTTGTTTCAAACTCGTATTTGGCTAAATACATATTACCAAAATTGTAATTTAAAAGTAATTTCATTTCTAAATTAGCACCATTATTTAATAATTGCTTTGCATCTAATAGTTCTTTTTCTGCTCTATTAAAATGATGAGCATTTATATTTACAATGGCCGACATGATTAAGAAGCGTGTTTTTTCTATAACATTTTTTTGCATAGCAGTGCTATTCGCTTTACTTTCATAATAGTTAGTAGCTTCGGCAACATTCTTAGCTTCAATAAAACATTCTTTGTTACTTTTTCCTTCTACAATAACTCCAGTTTCAGCTAAAACATTTTTATTTTTTACAACATCTAACGATTTTTGCTTGTATAATTTATATTTCTCACTATCTCGATTATATAAATGTAAAGTTGCTATATTCATTAATGCAATCGATTGCGAATCGTAATCATTTATTTCTTCGGATAACTTTAATGAATTTAAACAACATTCCATTGCTTTAGTATAGTTGCCCAAATCAGTAAATACAACCGATTCATTAATATTTATACTTGCAGTAATTCTCTTATCATTTGTATAACTTTTTGCTTTGTTGAATAATTCTAAAGCAAGATTATTTTCAGATTTTATAGAAGCCAATTTCCCTAGACTTGCGGTAGATTTTGCTAATCCATTTTTATAATTTATTTCTTTAGAAATTTGGAATGCTTTATTAGCATAAAAATAGGATGCTTCTAAATTGATAACTCTATTTTTTCGGCTTAAATTTAATAAGGTATCTACAATTACAATTTTATTTTTACTTTTATTTAATCTGATAAAAACAGAATCAATAGAAATGATTTTTTCTTGAGTAAAAACTAAAAATGGAATTAATATAAAAGTAAAAACTATTTTCATAAAATAACATTTAAACTGTCTTTGTAGCTTCTTCCTAGCGGAATGTGTTTGTTGTTGTGAAGTTCAACTTCATAAGGCATTATTTTTTTAATGTATTGTTTTTGAACTGCATAACTGCGATGTATTCGTATAAACGACTGAAAATGAACTTCTTTTAATAAATTTCCAATACTAGATAATACACAATGTCTTTTTTCATTTGTAACCACAAGCGTGTAATCTTTTAAAGCTTCTAGATATAAAACATCGTGCAATTTTACTTTGGTTTGGTTGTGACCTTCTTTAATATAAAATATATCTCCACCAATAGAAGATTCAAATAATTGCGCTTTGTGTTTAATTTCAAGAAATTCTACAATTCGTTGCATTGTTTTATCAAATCGATCAAATTTTAAAGGTTTAACAATAAAATCTAATGCTTCTAGTTCAAAGCTTTCTACTGCGTGCTCTGGATGAGAAGTTATAAAAACACAAACAGGAATATGCAAGGTCTGTTTTCTAAAATCTAAGCCATTCAAAGTTGGCATGTCAATATCTAGAAATGCAATATCAATAGCTTGGTTTTGAATTACTTTAAAAGCTTCTTCAGAATTTTCAAAAACTCCAATTAAATTTAAGTAAGGATATCTTTTTACGAATGAAGTTGCCATTAGTCTGTCTATTTCTTCATCGTCTACAATAATGCAATTTAATGTTCTCATTTTACACACATTAAGCTCAAATGTAATGATTTTTTTCAAATACATAACGCTTATCTATTTAAAACGTTGTTGGTCTATTTGTAGTTTGTTATCAATGGTGTATAAAGCAATTTTGTAATATAATTTAAAAACAAAATCAATGAAAACTATTAAAAAAACATCATTATTAATTTTATTTCTTGGTATTACATTAGTCTCTTGTAATAAAGACGACTCTCCATCACCAACTGTATATCCTGAAGAAAATTTTTTACCATCATTGCTATCAAGTAATGGTTTAAGTGAAACTACACCAGTTATTAACGATTCTCAATATGAAATAGGAATATCTTTTAAACCAAAAGTAAATGGTAAAATTAATGCAATTGTTATAAAAATTCCTGACGTTCAATCAGCAGTAAGAGTTACTATATGGGACAAGCAAACAGCAACAGTAATAAAAACAGAATTTATAGATTGTAACTCGGCAGGAGTTGAATACAGTAAAGTAATTTCAGATTTAAATGTAACAAAAGATAAAGAATATCTCATTTCTATGAACACTAATGATTATTTTATACATAAAAAACTTGATAATTCAAGTTTTACATATCCTATTATTTCTAATAATATTACTATTACAGGTAGTTATTCTTTATTAGGAGCATTACAAACTATGCCAACTGCTGCAAATCCATTAATATTTTTTGTAGGTGATTTATCATTCAATTTTAAACAAACAGAATAGATATTAAATAGCTTAAAAAATAAAATTTATGAAAAAAATTAAAAAATCATTGTCAATAATTTTGTTTCTAGTATTTACATCATTAACAATTTCCTGTAGTAAAAGCGATGCTTCAGTACCAAACAACTATTCAGAAGAAAATTTCTTATCTGCTTTTTTAGAAACTACAAATTTTAAACAGCAAGTTACATCAGATAATCTTAGTTCATATTATTTATTTGGAATTGCATTTAAACCAAAAGTTAATGGAACAATCAATACTGTAAACATAAAACTTCCATCATCTGACGGTGGTGTAATTGTAAAAGTATGGAAAGTCTCTACACAAGCACTTATTAAAACAATTCCAATAATAGTTCCAACCAATAATCTTGAAGTTGTTTTACCAATTGATAAAATTTCACTATTAAAAGACGAAGAATATCTTATTGTTATGCAAGTAAATTCAGTTTTTAGACGTAGTAAAACAGATAATACTTCAATTTCATTTCCAGTAGAAATTGGCAACATCAAAATTACAGGTTTAACTAATACTTCTAATATTAACAATGTTTATCCAAATATTTCAGATAATTTGGTAACTAACAAATATTTTGGAGATTTAAGTTTTAACTTTCAACAAACAGAATAATTAAAATAATTTTGAATTAGTTAAAAAAGGTTTGGCAATTGTCAAATCTTTTTGTTGTTTTATGATATTAATTCTTTTCTATATCTTTGAACTATGAAGATAGAAGAACAAAAAGAATTAATTTCTGGGTTTAAACATTTAGAACTGCTTGCCAATCAAGTGGTAGAAGGCTTTATTTCTGGAATGCACAAATCGCCATTTCACGGATTCTCTGCCGAGTTTGCAGAACATAAAATTTACAATTCTGGCGAATCTACAAAGCATATTGATTGGAAACTTTTTGCAAAAACAGATAGATTATATACTAAAAGGTATGAAGAAGAAACCAACCTTCGTTGCCATTTAATTATAGATAATTCTTCTTCAATGCATTTTCCAAAATTAGAAAATAATCAACCATTTTACGAAAGTAAAATTGGATTTTCGGTTTTGGCATCAGCAGTTTTAATGAATTTGTTAAAAAAACAACGTGATGCAGTAGGTTTAAGTATTTACGCCAGTAAATATGAATACTACGCTCCAGAAAAAGGTTCAGACAGACATCATAGAATGTTACTAAATCAATTAGAAAATCTTTTAGAAACTCCTAAAGAAATTAAAAATACAGATACAATAACATTTCTTCATCAAATAGCAGAAAAAGTTCATCGTCGTTCAATGATAGTCTTGTTTACAGATATGTTTCAAAACGAAAATCAGGAAGCACTTTTTAATGCCTTGCAACATTTAAAACACAACAAACATAAAGTGGTAGTTTTTCATGTAATTGACGAAAAAAGAGAACTAAATTTCAATTTTGACAACACACCAAGAAAGTTTATCGATGTAGAATCTGGAGAAGTAGTAAATCTTTTTGCAGAAAATGTTAAAGAAGAATATGAAAAAAAGGTTTCAGAATATTTTAAAAAATTATCATTAACATGTGCTCAAAACAAAATAAAGTACGTTCCTGTTAATGTTGGAGCAAGTTTCGAGAAAATTTTAACAACATACTTAGTTGAAAAACAAAACTTTGGATAAAGGTTTTTTGTTTTATCAAAAAAAACTTAAAAAACCCTTGTAAAAACAAAAAACGATTGTATATTTGCAACCGCAATAAAGCGATGGTTTGGTAGTTCAGTTGGTTAGAATACATGCCTGTCACGCATGGGGTCGCGGGTTCGAGTCCCGTCCAGACCGCTCAAATAGGGAAAATATTTAAAAGCACTTTGGAAACATAGTGCTTTTTTGCCCAAAAAAGTATTTAAAATAGTTGTGTTGTTTTCGTTTCGTTTTTTAAAACGAAACACGGTTTAGTAGTTAGACCAATGAAAAGCTTTCCGCATTTGCGGATGGCTTTTTTGCTTAAATTAAATTTCAGTTGTTTCAAAAATTTATTTATTTACCTTGAAATAAATTAATAAATTGAGTTTTACAATAAGATTTTTTAAAACAAAAAATCCGAATATTTCTATTCGGATTTTGTGGTACCTCCAGGGATCGAACCAGGGACACATGGATTTTCAGTCCATTGCTCTACCATCTGAGCTAAGGTACCTTGCGGTAATGCGAGTGCAAATATAGAACGATTTTTAATTTATACAAAACAATTTTTAAAAAAAATCTATTTGTACCTTTGCATGATAAATTTTATAAAATGCTTTTAACAATAGATGTTGGTAACACTTATATTAAAACTGCTGTATTTGAGCAAGATATCCTTTTGCAAAAGGACATTCTAGAACATAAAGATTGGAAAATTTCATTAAAAAATATTTTAAATAAATTTTTAAAAGTCAATAATATTATAGTTTCAAGTGTTGGAAAGTTAAATAAAGAAGATTTTTTGTTCCACACTAATGATATTACAGTTCATTTTATTGATGAAAACACTAAATTTCCTTTTACTAATTTATATGCAACTCCAACAACTTTAGGAATTGATAGAAAAATATTGGCATCTGGAGCAGTTTTAAAATATCCAAAAAAGAATAGATTAGTTATTGATGCAGGAACTTGTATTACCTATGATTTTATAGATGATAATGATAATTATATTGGAGGCGCTATTTCTCCTGGAATTCGTTTACGATATGAATCATTACATAATTACACCGCTAAGTTACCATTATTAAAGAAAGATTTTCCAAGTACTATTATCGGAAATTCAACCAATCAATCCATACATTCTGGAGTTGTAAACGGAGTTTCATTTGAAATAGATGAATTTATAAATCAATATTCTAACCAATATGATAACTTTATCATAATTTTAACTGGTGGAGACTCAGAATTTTTGGCTAAACGATTAAAAAATACCATATTTGCCAATTCAAATTTTCTGTTAGAAAGTTTGAACCAAACATTTCAATACAATAAAAATGATTAAAAAAGTTTTGTTTAGCATTTGTATGCTACTTTCATTGGTTTCTAATGCTCAAGAAGGTACAGCTTCTCCCTATTCTTTTTTCGGAATTGGTGATGTACGTTTTAAAGGAACTGTAGAAAATCGTTCTATGGCAGGTTTATCAATTTTTAGAGATTCAATACATATGAATTTGCAAAATCCAGCATTAAATTCTGGATTAAAATATACAACTTTTACAATTGGAGGTACATTTGCAGCGACTAATTTAAAAAACTCTTCTCAAGAATCTAAAGCACAAAGAACAACTTTAGATTATCTAGCATTTGCATTACCTGCTAAAAAAGCAGTTTTTACTTTCGGATTAATGCCTTATTCTTCAGTTGGATATAGTATTAGAAATATTAATGCCGCAAACACTAACGTAAATCAGTATCAAGGTAAAGGTGGAATTAATAAAGCGTTTGTAGGTTTTGGATATAAAGTATCTAAAGGATTAAGTATTGGTGCCGATTTTCAATATAACTTTGGAGAAATTTCTACTACAAGTATAGAAGCAATTCAAGGAATTCAATTCAGTTCTAGAGAAAAAAATGTTTCTACAGTTAATGGTGTAAACTTTAATACAGGAATTGCTTATCAATCTAAAATTAATAAAAGCGTTTCACTTTTTTCTAGTTTGTCATTTTCGCCAGAAACTAAACTTAGTTTATCTAATGAAAGAGTTTTTGCAACAATACAATATTCTGCTCTTGGTGTAGAAGCTGTTGTAGAAGAATTAGCTCCAATAAATCAAGATTCTAAATTAACACTTCCTTCTAAATTTACTGCTGGAATTGGTTTTGGAAATTTAAAAAAATGGGTTATTGGTACAGAACTTACTTTTCAAGATAACAGTAATTTTACTAATAGATTTAATGATATTAATAATGTTAAATTTGAAAATGCTACTAAATTTACTTTAGGCGGTTATTATGTTCCAAATTATAACTCGTATAATAAATATTTAAATAGAGTAACTTATCGTGGTGGTTTTCGTTATGAAAAAACAGGATTAGTTGTAAATAATGAATCTATTAATGATTCTGCTTTAACTTTAGGATTAGGAATGCCTTTGCGTGGAACATTTTCTAATATTAATATTGGTGTAGAAATGGGTTCAAGAGGAACAATTAAATCTGGATTGGTTAAAGAAAATTATACCAACATAAATATTTCGTTATCTTTAAACGATCAATGGTTTCAAAAAAGAAAATATGATTAATACCTAAATAATTTCGATATGAAAGCTAAAATTAGTATTATAATTGTGTTGTTATTTTCATTATTTACAAATGCACAAGAAAACAATTGTGATGTTAAAGAAAATGATTTAAGTAAATTCATATCAGAAAAAAAATATACCGAAGCCAATTTACTTTGGACAGAAATAAAGTCTAGTTGTGTTAAACATTCAGAAAAAATATATTTTCTTGCTTCTCAAATTCTTCAGTATAATTTAGAATCATCGTCAGTAGATAAAGAAAAAAATGCTAAAGAATTAATAAACTTATACGATCAGTTTGATAAAAATTTTCCGAATAACGAAAACGGAAATTTTGAAAAACGTGCTTTGGTTTTAATTCAAAATAAAATAAAATCTGAAGTTGAAATTTATTCTTATCTAGATAAAGCTTTTCTTATTCAAAGAAAAAACTTTACAAATCCGCAAGCAATAAATGAATATTTTAAATTGTATTTTAAAAATTATACTGAGCAAAAAGTAAAAATCACGTTTAGTCAATTGCTAGAAAAATATAATGATGTAATTACTTTGGTTGAACAAAATAAATTGCAATTTTCAAACAATGAACAAGAGTACAATAGAGTTACAAAATCTGCTTATAATTTAATTACAACCAAAGTTAATTGTGAAAATTTAACTTCTTATGTTGAAGGAAATTTTGAAAATAAAAAGTTAGACGAAAACTGGTTAAATTCCTCAGCAAAATGGTTGTCTACAGTTTGTAAAAAAGGACCAATTCTTGAAAAAATTGTATTAGAATTGCATAAGAAACCAACTTCAACTTCGGCCTATTATTTAGCAGACTATTATTTAAATTCTAAAAACGAGCAACAAGCATTAACTTTTTTTGATCAATCAATTGCTTTGTCTCAAAACAATTTAGAAAAATCTAAAACAGCATATAAAGTAGCATCGATTGTTGCAATTTCTAATAAAGCGAAAGCCAAAGAAATGATTGATATTGCAATTTTAAACGATGCTTCTAATGGAAAAAATTATATTTTTTTAGCCAATTTGTATGCTTCAAGTGTTTCAGAATGTGCAAGTACTGAAAACGAAAAGAAAGCAATTTATAAATTAGCATCAACTACAGTTTTAAAAGCGTCAAGTGTTATGCCAATGCTTAAACCAACATCGGAAAAATTATCTGAAGAATATTTAAAAAATGTAATAGTTGATAAATCTATTAAAAATAAAGCAGTAAAAATTAATTGTTGGATAAACGAAACAGTTCAATTTTAAAATTTAAAATGAAAGTATTTTCTAAAAACATAACTATCTTTATTTCAGTTTTACTTGTTTTAACTGCTATAATTTCTTGCGAAAGTAATTTTAAGGAAGTACAAAAATCTACTTTTGCAGAGTTTGCACCAAGTGGTGAAGCAGATTCTATAAATTTAAAATACACCGATTCGGGCAGAATAAAATCTATTTTAATTACTTCCAAAATGTTAGATTATGCAACGGTTGAGTTTCCTTTTACAGAATTTCCTAAAGGTGTAAACGTAACTTTATTTGACGAAAAAGGAAAAAAAACATTTGTAGCAGCAAAGTATGCAGTAACTTTTAAAAATACCGATTTAATAGATTTACAAGGAAGTGTGAAAGTTACTAATGAAACAGGTCAAATTTTTGAAACAGATCAATTGTATTTCGATCAAAAAAACGAATGGTTTTATACCGAAAGAAAGTATAAATTTACAGATCCAAAAGG
>NZ_JAYUPK010000009.1:0-4285 GCF_043760115.1 Flavobacterium sp. | reverse complement strand
TTCAGAATTTTACATCGGAAAAAATAAAATAATTCCTGTTGATGCATTGCATGGAAATTTACAAGTTTTTGGTTATAGAATAAACGATTTTTGTTATTTGACAGATGTAAAATCTATTAAAAAGGAAGAAATAGAAAAAATAAAAGGCGTAAAAGTATTGGTAATTAATGCCTTACGAGAAGAAGAACATCATTCGCATTTTAGTTTGCAAGATGCACTAGATTTTGTAACTTTGATTCAACCAGAAAAAACATATTTTACACATATTAGCCACGTTATGGGATTTCACGAAGAAATTCAAAATCGGCTTCCAAAAAATGTTTTTTTAGCTTACGATAATTTAGAAATTACTATTTAAAATACTTACTATGAAGAAACAATTGTTCTTATATCTTTTTATTTTAACCGCACTTTTTAACGTTTTTACCTATATGTATTATAGTAAAGCGTTGGTTGCAGAACAAAAGAAATATAAAAATACAGCAGTTTTTAATAAAAAAATAAAAGATTCGCTAACCAATCAATTATTTGATGCAAATTATTTTTCGTTAGAAAATAATGACAATGCAATTGATTATTTTGAAAAATATGATGTTACCAAATTGATGCCTCAAATAAAAGATGCATTACTAGAATTTAATGATTCTAAAGATGGAAATAAATATACTGGTTATGAAACTATGGGAGATCAAAAATTTATTATCAATAAAATAAAAATTTTAAATCACCGTTGGATTGTTGCCGATTATAGTAATGGCGAACTTTGGGGCGATGTTTTAATTAAATATTTTGTAAACGATGATGGTACATTTACGTTTCAAATGCAAGACAGTTTTTTATATCCAAAACAACAATATTAATAGCATATTTATAAGATGAAGAAAAGTATTTACAGTTTAGTTTTTATAGTATTAACATTGGTTTCTTGTAGAAATAATGATGACAAACCGTTTTCTGATGCTGATGAAAATGATGGAAAACCAGCAAAAGATTCTACAATTGTTGGCGCAGATAAAGACGAAAATGGTTGTTTGGCTTCGGCTGGATATACTTGGAGCAAAGTAAATAAAGAATGTGTAAAAGCGTTTACAGGAATTCAATTAAATCCTGTTGAAAACGCTAATAATGAAGACGTTACATTGAGTTTGTATGTTCTTTTTAGCGAAGATGGTAACCTTGCTGAAGTATTTTTACCAAGTGAAAAATCCTTAATTTTAACAAGAGAATCTGAAGGGAAACCTTGGATAAAAGGCGATTATCAATTAATTCCTTTCAAAGGTTATGTCTTTAAAAAAGCCGACAAAGTTCTTTACACTGGCGATGGCGAAGTTGGGAATAAAGTTACTGGTAATGATAAAGATGGTGATGAGTAATTAATTTTATTTATAAAGTTCAAATTCTAATTTATTAATAAACTTGAATCAAAACATCGGTTGGAATTTTCAATTCATTATGCAATTGTCTTATCATATCTAGTGATAATTTTCTTTTTCTACTTAAAATTTCGCTTGCACGACTTTTAAAACCAACAATTTTAGCCAAATCATTTTGATTATAACCCATTTGTTCCATTCTAAATTTTATTGCTTCAATTGGATCTGGTAAATCAATAGGAAAATGTTCGTTTTCATATTGGTCAATTAACATTCCTAAAAGCTCTAATTCATCACCTTGTTCTGTTCCTTTTTTGGCATCAAAAATTATTTCAAGTCTTTCTAATGCTTGATTATAATCGTTTTCAGATTTTATAAGATTTATGTTCATAAACTATATAGTGTTAGCATTAGTTTTGTCATATTGAGAATGTGTTCCAATAAATCGAATCCAAACCATTTGATATTCGAAACTTATTTTTACAATTAATCTGTAGTTATTACCTTTAATATTAAAAATTACACGATTGTTATTAAGAATACTTGCGCTTGGATATTCTTCCTTTATTTGGTTTGTATTTTCCCATTCTGCTTTTTGTGCTTCACGAAACCAAGCTTTTAATTGTTGCTCGCAATCATTATGTACTAACCAAAAATCTCTCAGTATTTTTTTCGCAACTACTCTCAACTTTTTTACAAATATATAGATTATTTACCAATATGGGAACAAATTTAATTGTATTCTCAAAATTTAATTTATTTTAATTTTCTACTTCTCCAACCATTCCTTAAAATCAAAGAAATTCTGAGGTGAAATTCCGTGACCAATTGGATATTCTTTATAAGTAATATCAATTCCTAATGCTGACAAAACTGGTTGTGCTTTTCTTGCCCATTCTACAGGAACAACTTGATCTACAGTTCCATGCGATGCAAATATTTTTAATTTATCAAAATTATTTTTAGTATAGTTTTCCTTTGCAATTTGCTCATTAAAATAACCACTCATTGCTACTATTCGTTGTACTTTTTCTGGATAGGAAACTCCAACTGCGTAACTTAAAATACAACCTTGACTAAAACCAACTAAAGTTACATTTTCTTTATCAATTGGATAATTTACAATTAACTCATCAATAAAATTTGCAATTAAATCTCTTGAATTTTGTGCCTGATTTATATCTGAAAATTTATTCTCATCAGCGTCAAAATTTATTGCATACCAAGCATAACTTCCAGAACTTGTGCTGAGCTTGTCGAAGTATATATCATATGGCGCACGTGCAGAAATTACGTAATATTCGCTAGGAAGTTCATTGGCAAACGAAAATAAATCTTCTTCATTACTGCCATAACCGTGAAGTAATAACAATAACGGATTTTTTTCTAACTTTATTTTGGGTTCACGAACTAAGTGATGTAATGTCATTTTGGTATTTTATTAAACTATTTTAAACAATTTTTGAAATATATTTCCTAAAATTGGTATTGCTGTTGTTTCTCCTTTTGCAGCAGTAAAAATTCCGTACATTGCTAATACTGAAATAAATATCCACATAGAAGATGCAATCATAATGTTGTTGAAATAACTTATTGAAACTCCAATAACAATAAACGTTACCGTTAATCCCAAACCTTGACGAATGTGAAACGAAGCAAACGGATTTCTACTTTCTGCATTCATAGAAAGCGCAATTAATGGTCCAACAAATAATATGTAACTTATAATTGCAGCAGTTTTTCCTTGTTTTATAATTTCTTTATCCATTTAAAATCAATTGATTATTATTATAAATCCCAATAACTTTTCCTTTCATTTTTGCACCAAGAAAAGCAGAGTTTTTAGATTTTGAAAGTATATTTTCTTTTGTAAAAGTCCAATCTTCATTCATTGTAAACAAACTTATATTGGCAACATTCCCAACTTTAATTTCTGAATCTTCAAGATTAAAAATTGATTTTCCAGAAGTTAGTTTTTCAACAATTTTTTCTAAAGGCAAAACCGTCATTAATGCAGAAAAAGCACTTTCTAAACCAATTGTACCATTTTTGGCCAAGTCAAATTCCATTTTTTTATGTTCAATATCTATAGGATTATGATCTGATGTTATGGTGTCAATTGTATCATCTAGAATTCCTGCTAGCAATGATTTTCTATCTTCTTCTGTTCTAAGTGGTGGCGAAACTTTAAATCTAGTATCAAAATGTTCTAGTTTATCATCAGTTAAAACCAAATTATGAACTGCTACAGAACAAGTTACATTTAAACCTTTAACTTTAGCTTCTTTAATTAAATCAACAGATTTTGATGTAGAAATTGTTGGAATATGTAATTTTCCGCCTGTATATTCTAACAAAAATAAATTTCTAGCTATAATTAATTCTTCTGCTAGATTTGGAATTCCTTTTAATCCTAATTGTGTAGAAACAATTCCTTCATTGGCAACTCCATTTCCTTTTATTTTTTCATCTTGACAAAAAGAAATCACCAATCCATCAAAATCTTGAACGTATTGTAAAGCAATTTTGAGTAAATTAGAATTGGAAGTGTTTTTATTGTAATCTCCAAAGGCAATTGCACCTGAGTTTTTCATGTCAAATAACTCTGCTAAATCGTTTCCTTCGCTATTTTTAGTTAAAGCTCCAATAGGATAAAGACTTGTTGCAGAATTGATTGCTTTTTGTTTTACAAATTGTATTTGCGATTGATTGTCAATTATAGGAAATGAATTAGGTTGCAAAGCAATAGCTGTAAATCCACTTTTGGCAGCAACATCTAATCCGTTTGTTATGGTTTCTCTTTCTTCAAATCCTGGTTCGCCAAAAGATACACTGCTGTCAAACCAACCTTGTGAAATATGTAAATTTTTATATGAAACTTGTTTGTAATCGCTTGAAAATAATAAGTTTTC
>NZ_JAYUPK010000008.1:0-30151 GCF_043760115.1 Flavobacterium sp. | reverse complement strand
AAAATCTTTATCAGAAAATAATTTATCATCTAATTTTTGCGAAGCTGTAAAACTTTTAAATTTTAATAATTCAACTGCTGGATGATTGGAATCAAAATCTTTTGGTGCTTTTTTTAATTTGTTTGTATCGTCAACAGAAAGTGAATCGTATTCTTTTTTAAAATCAGAATTGTTTAAAACAGCTTCTAAATCTTCATGAAAAAATTCTATTTCTTTTCTTATTTGTTTTAATTCATTTACCTCTGGACACCAAACTCCGCCAGCAACAAATGAATTTCCTTTTTCAAAATGAATGTAATAACCTGGCGAATTTTTACGATTTTTATTTTGAGACAGCCAAACTCCAATATTTGTTTTGTATGGCGATTTATCTTTAGAAAATCTAATATCGCGATTGATTCGAAATGTACAGTTTTTTATTTCTAACGGTTCTAATAATTTGTCTAACGGTTTCATTTCTAACAATATAGTTGCAATATAATTGTGATATGATTTTTTAAATTCTTCATATCGTTTTTTATTGGCGTGCATCCATTCGGTATTGTTATTTGCAATTAAATCTGCAAGAAATAGTTGTGCTTCTTTTGTAATCATCAGTATTATATTAGTATTATAAAAACCTTGTACTTCCTATTTTACATTTAATATTTTCGTATTTCGCACTTCGTAACTCACACTTCGTATCTCGTACCTCGTATTTCACATTTCGTACTTTTATAAACGTTTTCTTAAATCTTCTTCAGATAAAAATCCAATATTTTTCCAAACTTCTTTTCCGTTTTCATAAATTAATATAACAGGTAAGCCAGTAATTTTCATAGATTCTAAAAGCGTTTTATTTTCATCTGCGTCTAGCATTATTAAGGATGTTTTATCTTTTAATTCTTCTTGTAATTTCAATAAATAAGGTTTCATTTTCTTGCAAGGTTCGCACCATTTTGCCGAAAAATTAATAATTACTTTTTGATCAGAATTTATTAATTTATCAAATTCAGCCGAGTTTATTCCTGTTGGTTTAACAGTCGAAGCAGAAGTTTTTTTGCCTTTCCATTTCATAATTCCGCCATCCAAATTGTAGATTTCTGTAAATCCTAATTCTGATAATTTAGTTGCAGCTTGAATGCTTCTTCCGCCAACTTTGCAATACACAAATACTGGTTTAGATTTGTCTAATTTTTCTGCATTTGATACAAAATCGTCACCATTCCAATTAATATTTTTTGCATTTTCAAGATGTTCAACAGTATATTCTTCTGGCGATCGAACATCAATAAGTTGCGAATTTTTTTTTGATAGTATTTTTTCTTCAAACAGTAATCCTTCAATTGTTTTAATTTTTTCTTCTTTTTCAACAGTTTTTGTGGCTTGTCCGTTGCAACTTACTAGAAATAAGTTTAGAACTATAATTGAGATTATTTTTTTCATAATAGGATTTTAATTTTCAGCTAATTTACAAATTAAAGATTAAATATTTTATACGATTGATGAGTCGATTTTACAATTTCTTCTGTTCGTTCTGGATGTGTATCTGATATAAATAATTGTCCAAACTGATCTTCGTTTACCATTGCAACAATTTTACTAACTCTAAATTCATCTAATTTATCAAAAATATCATCAAATAAAAGTATTGGTTTTTCGCCACTTTGCTTTTTTACAAATTCAAATTGAGCCAATTTTAAAGCAATTAAAAACGATTTTTGTTGTCCTTGAGATCCAAACTTTTTTATTGGATAATTATCTATTTGAAAAGATAAATCGTCTTTATGAATTCCAACTGATGTGTAGTGTAAAGCCCTATCTTTTGCTAGATTTTTTTCTAGTAATGTAATTGTATCTGCTTCAAATAAATGACTTTCATAAACCAATTGTACTTGCTCAGACGAATTGGTAATTTCTTTGTGATACCTATTAAATATAGGAAGGAAATCGTCAATAAATTGCTTTCTTTTTTCAAAAATAATTTGCCCCAAAGAATTTAATTGTTCATTATATATAGACAAAGTATCGTTTTCAAAAACGTGATTTAGTGCAAAATATTTTAATAACGCATTACGTTGCATAATGATTTTTTGATACTGAATAAGCTTTTGCAAATAATTGGCATCCAATTGCGAAATTACAGTATCAATAAATTTACGTCTGGTTTCACTTCCTTCAATAATTAAATCGTTGTCTGCAGGAGAAATAATTACAAGAGGAATAAAACCAATATGATCTGAAAATTTCTCATATGATTTTCCGTTGCGTTTTAAAATTTTCTTCTGACCTTTTTTAAAACTACTTACAATTTGTTCTGTTCTTTCATTTTTTTCAAATTCGCCATCAACAACAAAAAATTCTTCATTGTGTTTAATATTTTGAACTGCTAATGGATTAAAATAACTTTTTCCGTTTGCCAAATGATATATTGCATCAAGCACATTGGTCTTTCCAACTCCATTTTTTCCTACAAAGCAGTTGATTTTTACATCAAATTCAAAGTTGGCTTCTGAAAAATTTTTATAATTGAATAAAGATATTTTTTTTAAAAACATTTGTAATGGCTTACTAATACTACAAAAAACGAAAAATTATTTTGTCTTTTTTTAAGAGCGTGCAAATTATTGAAAAATATCGACAAAATGACTTTCTAATTAGAATAAAAATTTTATTTTTGCGCACACTAAATTAAATCTAGAATGGCAACTTATAATAAAAGAGGATACAAACCAGCAAAAGAAAAAGAAGAAAAATTAGACAATAATTTTCTTGAAAACACTACAAATGTTGACGAAAAAAGTAGTACAACTGCTGGAGTTTTTAATTCTCTTGATGAAACTGCAAATAAAACAGAAGCTTTTGTAGAAAAAAATCAAAAATATATATTAGGATTTCTAGGTGCAATTGCATTGTTAACTTTAGGATATCTTGCTTACCAAAAATTTATTGTAGAACCAAATGAAATTACTGCAACAGATGATTTATTCGTTGCACAACAAAATTTTCAATTGGCAGTTGATGGAACTGATGTTAAAAAACAAGATTCTCTATATAAATTAGTGCTTAAAGGATCAGAAGGAAAACAAGGTGTAATTGGAATTGCAGATCAGTTCTCAGGAACAGATTCTGGAAACTTAGCTAATTATTATGCAGGAGTTTCTTCATTAAATTTAAAGAAATATGACGATGCAATTAAATTTTTAGAAAAATTTTCGTCTAAAGATGATTTTTTAAGTTCTGAAGCTATTGGTTTAATTGGTGATGCTTATTCTCAAAAAAATGATAATGCAAAAGCATTAGAATATTATGAAAAAGCAGCTAACAATAATGCTAATGAATTAACAGCTCCAAGATTTTTAATGAAAGCTGGACAAACTGCTTTAACTTTAAATAAGAAAGCAGAAGCATTAAAATTCTTTACAGAAATTAAAGAAAAATACGATGCTACTCCAGAAGCGCAACAAATTGATGCTTTAATTGGAATGGCTCAATAATAAGTAATCAGTGCTCAGTAATCAGTTTTCAGTATTCAATAATCAGTATTCAGTAATCAGTTTATTACTAATTTTTCTGTAATCAGTTTATTGAATAGTTAATAAATTGTATATTATTAATTTATTTTTCTATAGTTTTCTTTATTTAAACTGTAAGCTCATAACGAACACTGATTACCATAAACTGCTAACCGAATACTAAACACTGAACACTGAATACTGAACACTGAGCACTGAACACTGAACACTGATCACTGAACATTGAGCACTGAACAATGAGCACTGACTACTAAAAAAAAATGGCTACAGCTAATAAAAATTTATCAAATTACAATAAAAATACAATCCCAAACGCGAAAGATTTTCGGTTTGGGATTGTTGTTTCTGAGTGGAATGAACACGTTACAGAAGGTTTGTACAATGGAGCAATTGCTGCACTTTTAGATTGTGGCGCAGAAATTGAAAACATTATTCGTTGGAATGTTCCAGGAAGTTTTGAACTAGTTTATGGTGCAAAACGAATGATTGATACACAAAATGTTGATTGCGTAATTACAATTGGTTGTGTAATAAAAGGAGAAACAATGCATTTTGAATTTGTGTGCGAAGGCGTTACACAAGGCATAAAAGATTTAAATATTCTTACCAATGTTCCAGTAATCTTTTGTTTACTAACAGACAATACCGAACAACAATCTATAGATAGAAGTGGAGGAATTCATGGAAATAAAGGTACAGAAGCTGCAATTGCTGCAATAAAAATGGCAGAATTAAGAAAAACATCATCTAATTTTTTAGGTATTTAGTTTTAAATCTTTAATATAGTCTTGATATTCTAAAAAGAATAATTCAAATTGTATCATTTTTTCGTTGAAAAACTTAAAAATTTCTTCC
Organism: Flavobacterium sp.; assembly: GCF_043760115.1. Classification (GTDB taxonomy): domain Bacteria; phylum Bacteroidota; class Bacteroidia; order Flavobacteriales; family Flavobacteriaceae; genus Flavobacterium. Next base: position 25,781 of record NZ_JAYUPK010000008.1, on the reverse strand, counting down.
CAATTGGATTTGTTATTCATACTAATATTATTTTTTTCAACCCAAATTCGGCTAATAATTTTCCCACTTTCTAGTTGAAAATTTCTTTCAAAAATAACATCTTGTAAGTAATCTGTTTCTAAAATAGTTTTTAATGATTCTATTTTTTCATAATAAATTTTTCGTTTGTCCTCTTCTTTATTTTCAATATCAATAATTACTTTGATGTTTTTATTATCTGTATAAAATTTAAACGAAAAATCTTTAATATCAGTGTTGTACATAATCCATTTTCGTGGATATTGCGCTGCAAATTCAATCCAGAATTCTCTTTTTATTCTTAAAGCATCTTCTTTGCTGTACATTATTTATTGGAATTTTATTTTTATTTTGCAAATTTATGAAATTAAGAAGTGGCAGAATGATTTTTTTGTTTTTAATAACTTCTTAACTATAATAAACAATAGATTTTACTTAAATTTGCTAACTAAGATTTTAAGTGATACTACTTTTTAACTGAACACTAATAACTGAACACAGAACACTAAATAAACAATGTCTAGCATAATTCAATTACTTCCAGATCACGTGGCGAACCAAATTGCAGCAGGAGAAGTTGTGCAAAGACCAGCATCAGTAGTAAAAGAATTACTTGAAAATGCTGTAGATGCTAGAGCTACCGACATAAAATTAATTATAAAAGATGCAGGAAAATCGTTAGTTCAAGTAATTGATAATGGTTTAGGAATGAGTATTACCGATTCGAGATTGTGTTTTGAACGTCATGCAACTTCTAAAATTCGTCAAGCAGAAGATTTATTTTCTTTACATACCAAAGGTTTTCGAGGCGAAGCATTGGCATCAATTGCAGCTATTGCTCATGTAGAAATGAAAACCAAGCAAGATCAAGAAGAACTTGGAATACATATAGTTATTGAAGGAAGTAAGTTTGTTTCACAAGAGCCATCGGTTTTGCCAAAAGGAACTTCGTTTTCTGTTAAAAATTTATTTTTTAATATTCCGGCAAGACGCAATTTTTTAAAATCAGAAACGGTAGAAATGCGCCATATTGTTGATGAGTTTCAACGTGTTGCTTTGGCACATCCAAATATTTATTTTACAATGTATCACAATGGAAGTGAACATTTTAATTTACCTAATTCTAATTACAGACAACGAATTGTAACTATATTTTCGGGAAAAACTAACGAAAAATTAGTTCCAGTTCAAGAAGAAACCGAGATTGTAAATATTCAAGGATTTGTTGGCAAACCAGAATTTTCTAAAAAAAATAGAGGCGAACAATTTTTCTTTGTCAATGATAGATACATTAAAAGTGGTTATTTGCATCATGCAGTTATGTCAGCTTTTGACGGATTGTTAAAAGATGGTGCGCAACCTACTTATTTTTTATATTTAAATGTTCCGCCAAATACTATAGACATTAATATTCATCCAACTAAAACCGAAATAAAATTTGACGATGAACACGCTTTGTACGCCATTTTGCGTTCGGCAATTAAACACAGTTTAGGACAATTTAATGTGGCTCCAATTTTAGATTTTGATAGAGATCCAAATTTAGATACACCTTACGAGTATAAAAATGCTAATGCCAATTATCCAAAGGTTGAAGTTGACACTAATTATAATCCTTTTTCAGACGAAAAACCTAACAAACATTTTTCTGGAAATAACAATTATAAAAAGCAAGAAAATACTGCTAGTTGGGAAAGTTTGTATGTTGGATTAAAGCAAGATACACAAGATGTTTCTAATTTTACATTTGAAAATGATGAAGTTACAGCATCATTATTTGACGAAAAAGAAGAAGAGCAAACCATTAATAGAACGTATCAAATTCATAAAAAATATATTGTAAGTCCAATAAAATCTGGAATGGTAATTATGGATCAGCAACGTGCGCATCAACGTGTTTTATACGAACAATTTCTCAGAAATATGACTGTAAAACAAGCTTCAAGTCAGCAATTATTGTTTCCGTTACAGTTGTATTTTTCTTCTAATGAGTTAAAATTATTATCAGAATTACAAGCTTCGTTAGAAAATACTGGATTTGTATTTGAAGAAAATCAATCCGATTCGGTTCACATTTCTGGCATTCCAATTAATACAACAGAAAGTGAGGTTTCTATAGTTTTAGAACAATTAGTAAGCGATTTATTGGATGGAATTCCAGATTCTAGTTTCAGTCAAAACGATACTATTGCTAAATCTATGGCTAGAAGTTTGGCCGTAAAAACTGGAACTTATTTAACCGAAAAAGAGCAAGAAAATTTAGTAAATAATCTTTTTGCTTGCAAAGAACCCAATGTTTCTCCGTTTCAAAAACCAACTTTCATTACCATGCGTGTGGAAGATTTAGATAAAAAATTTGCTATATGATGAATGTTACACCGGTTGTAAAACAACTTTTAATAATTAACGTTATTTTTTTTATTGGAGCACAGTTTAGTCCAATAACTAACGAATATTTTTCTTTGTTTTATTTTGAAAGTACTAATTTTAGATTTTGGCAACCATTAACTCACATGTTTATGCACGCCAATTACATGCATATTTTTTTCAATATGTTTGCGTTATATTCATTTGGAAGTAATTTAGAACATTTTTGGAATGGTAAAAAGTTTTTGTTTTTTTATATATCCTGCGGATTAGGTGCAGCTGTTCTTCACTCAGCAGTAAACTATTATCAAATACATTCGTTATTGGATAGTGTTTCTAGTTTAAATTTTTCTAAATCAGATTTAACGGTTTTATTAAATTCAGATTTACGAAATGTATTTAATGACGATGGAAAAATGGTGGAAAGTACAGTTCAAACTATTTTAGAAAAAGCCAATTGCTCACAAGATCAATTTAATACAATTGCTCAAGCAAATGCTTTAACCAGAACGGCTGCTGTTGGTGCTTCTGGCGCAATTTATGGGTTACTTGTAGCTTTTGGATTTATGTTTCCAAATGCAACATTAGGTTTGATGTTTATACCAATTCCAATTCCTGCAAAATATTTTATCTCTGGTTTAATTGCGATTGACCTATTTTTAGGATTAAAAGGTGATTCATTTTTTGGTGGAAACGGAACTGGTGTTGCCCATTTTGCTCACATTGGTGGCGCAATTACAGGTTTTATTATGATGTGGAGTTGGAGAAATAATAAGTTTAATCACAACCGTTGGAATTAAAAATTTTAAGAATTAAAAAGAATATATATGAATATAATTAACGATTTAAAATTACAATACAAAATGGGCGGCATTGTAATTCGACTCATTTTTATAAATATATTATGTTATGCTGTACCAGGAATTGTGTTTGCAATTTTAAGTATGTTTAAAATTGATATAGATTATAAAAGTTTTGTTGCTTTATCGTCAGATTGGAATATTTTACTTATTAGACCTTGGAAAATATTATCATACTCCTTTTTTCATACAGGATTTTTTCATATTTTATTTAATATGTTGATGCTTAATTTCTTTGGAAATTTATTTACAACCTATTTTACACAGAAACAATTGCTTGGATTATACATTTTAGGAGCTATTTTTTCGGGTTTATTTTATATGATTGGATATACTTTTTTACCAGCTTTAACTGGAGTAAATGCTACTGTTGTTGGTGCTTCTGGCGCAATAATGGCAGTTTTATTGGCAACCGTAAGTTATCAACCTTATATGGAAGTTCGTCTATTTCTATTTGGAAATGTAAAGCTTTGGCAAATTGCTTTGGTATTAATTATTATTGATTTAATTCAATTACCAATGGACAATACTGGCGGACATATTGCTCATATTGGTGGCGCCATTTTTGGATATATTTTTATAAGATTAATGCAAAACGGAACCGATTTAAGTAAATTAGTTTCTAGTGTTATAGATTTTTTTGTTAATTTGTTTCAAACAAAAAAATCAAACCCTTTTAAGAAAGTTCACGTAAATGTTAAAAAGCCAACTCCAATTAGACAAAGTAAAATTGTAACAAAAGATAAAACGCAACAACAAATTGACGATATTCTTGATAAAATTAGTCAATCTGGTTATGATAGTTTGAGTGTAGATGAAAAAGAGTTTTTGTTTAAAGCAGGAAAGTGAGTAGTCAGTGTTCAGTGTTCAGTGATCAGTATTTAGTGTTTATTTTAGGAATTATTTTTGTATTTAATAATTAGAATCAGATTAATTACTATTTAAGTTAAAAGAAATTAACTTTGCGTCTTTGTGCCTTCGTGGCAAAATATATATGAAGAAACTCTCGTGGTTTAATAAAGTATTTTTTTTCTTTAATATAGTACTTACTGTATTGACGTTTCTTGCTTATGTTTTGCCATTTCTTGCGCCAAAATTCTTTCCTTTTTTGTCGGTTTTAACTTTAGTATTGCCATTATTTTTAATTTTTAATGGTTTGTTTTTTCTTTATTGGTTGTTACAAATAAAACGGCAAATGGTACTTTCTGGAATTGTTTTAGTACTGGGAATTACATTTATAAATAAGTTTTATAAATTTTCTACTACAGATAGTCAAAAGGAGGAAAGCGATTTTGTTGTTATGAGTTATAATGTTAGATTATTTAATCTTTTTAAATGGTTGCCTAATGATGATGTTGCCAAAGAAATTGAAAATTTTATAAACGAACAAAATCCTGATATACTTTGCATTCAAGAATATTCAGAAAATGCTAAAGTAGATTTACGCATTTACAAGCATAAAATTATTTTTATGCAAGGCAAAAAGATTAGAACTGGGCAAGCTATTTTTTCTAAATTTCCAATTATTGATAATGGCGAAATTGAGTTGCCAGAATCTGATAATGCTATAATTTTTGCAGATATTAAAAGAGGAAATGACACAATTAGAGTTTATGATATGCATTTAGAATCTGTAAAAATCACTCCAGATGTGAATGAAATTCAAGATAATGTTAATGTAATTGACCAACAAAAATCGCAATTTATTATAAAAAGAATTAGTAAAGCATTTGAAAAACAACAACTGCAAGCAGAAATTTTAAAGAAACATAAAGAACAAACTAAGCATCCAATTATTGTGTGTGGCGATATGAATAACAGTGCGTTTTCTTATGTTTACAGAAACATAAAAGGTAGTTTGAATGACTGTTTTGAAGAAGCAGGAAAAGGATTTGGACAAACTTATAATTTTAAATATTATCCAGCGCGAATAGATTATGTTTTTGTAGATAAAAGTATCAAAGTAAAAAGTTTTACCAATTTTCCAAAGTTTAAAAACTCCGATCATTATCCAATTGTGGCTCGATTGAATATTGAAGAATAGTTTACAATTCTTGCTTCAATAAATATTCTTTAGCATATCGTCCTTCATTGAAAAGTAAGTCTAAAATGCTTAGATTATTTATAAAACCAAATTTTTCTCCAAATACTTGTGTGTACGATTCAAATTTAGAAGTATCTTTTTTTCCATTTGCCAAAGTTCTATAATCTAAAAATTGTGGAACTTCATTAAAATATTCTGTAGTTTTTTTATAATCAAATGGTAATCCCAAACATTTAGAAACTAAAGTCATAGTTTCAAAATTCAAATCTAAAAGAAAAGTGTGTTTTTTATCAAATATTTTATGAATATCATCTTCAAAATATTCAAAAAAAGGCGAACTTCTATAAGCAGCTTCAAGCGATTTAAAATGTTGTTTTTGCCAATTAAAATCGGTTTCAATTTTAATATCTCTAGTTTTTTGATGTGTTTCTTTACTATGTTTTACAGGAATATTTAGCATTTGTAAACCGTTTGGACTGTAAATATACATTCGGTTTCTGTTGGTTTGCTTCTGAAAATTATCATCCATTTCAAATGTAATTGTTTCAGCTTTAGCCATAGCAACAAAAGAACTAATAGATGGAAAATAGGTTGGTTGAAGTAGAATATCCATAGTTGAAGTTTGTTGTTTTTAGTTTATGGTTTGTAGTTAAAACTATAAACTACAAACCATAAATTATAAACTTATTCTTTCTCTCTTCGTTTTCTTAAAAAATAATCAACTCCAAAATACAAAGCCAAAGCTATTAAGAAATACTGAAAATACGATTGTGGTTGACCATCGCCACCAACCGTTGTAAAAACTCTATTCCATCGCACTTTATTGAAACCTTTTCCGTTAGAATCCCAACTCATCCAAAGAAAAATTGGTTTTCCAACTATATGATCTTCTGGCGTGTAACCATAAAACCTTGCGTCAAGAGAATTATGACGGTTGTCTCCCATCATAAAATAATAATTCTGTTTAAAAGTATAAGTCGTTGCTTTTTTATTGTTGATGAAAATATCATTTCCAACTACTTTTAAATCGTTAGCTTCATATTCGCTAATTATTTTTTTGTAAAATGGTAATACTTTTGTGTCAATATTTATAGTCTTTCCTTGTTGCGGAATATAAATTGGACCAAAATTATCTGACGACCAATTGTTTACAACCGATTGTGGTTTATTCTTAAAGTTTGGAAAAATTCCGTTTTCTGGACCTTTGCTAATATATCTTGTTACAGATTTAATTCCTGGAATATTTTTAAATCTTGCAGCATTTTCAAAAGTTAAAGCTTGAACAAATAATGTATCACGATTTTCAGATTTAAAACCTGCGCCATCTGTAACATTCATATCTTTTAATAAATATTCAAAGTCAATATCTACTTTTCCATCTAAAGCTATGTTGTAAGAATATTGAGGTTTAGCACGTTCTGGTAAAATTAATTTTTTACCATTTATAAAAACAATTCCGTTTTTTATTTGAAGTGAATCGCCTGCAATTCCAACACAACGTTTTACATAATTGGTTTTTTTATCAATAGGTTTGTCGTGGCGAACGTCTGTATTTTTATACATATTATACAACGTATCTGCAGGCCAATTGAAAACTACAATATCATTATTTTTTATTTTTTCAAATCCTGGAAATCTAAAATAAGGAAGTTGTGGTTTTGGTAAATATGATTTTACTTTTAATAATGGTAAAGTATCATGAACCATTGGCGCAGCAATTGGCGTCATTGGTGTTCTTGCACCATAATTGAATTTGCTAACAAATAAAAAATCTCCAACTAATAATGATTTTTCTAATGATGCAGTCGGAATTACAAAGGGTTGAATAAAATAAGTATGTACAAAAGTAGCTACAACAATTGCAAATAAAAGTGAACTAACTGTATCTCCAGTTTTGGTTGTTGCAATGGTATTTCTGTCTTTTATATAAGTAACATTTTGAGTATAATTTACATAATAAATATACAATCCAAAAGTTGCAATTCCTAAAATGGTATCTGTTGTTGAATTTTTGCCATAACTTCTTAGCGTTTCAACCCAAATTACAGGAAACATAATTAAATTGATAACAGGAAGAAATAATAAAAAAGTCCACCAAGTTGGTCGGTTTATAATTTTCATTAAAACTATAGAATTGTAAACAGGAATAAATGCTTCCCAAGACTTTTTTCCTGCTTTTTCATATAATTTCCAAGTTCCTAATCCGTGGATTAATTGAACTACTAAGAAAAAAACAAACCATTGATATGCTGTCATAGTATATTTGATATTTTATTATAAGTTGTTGAATTTAGAATTCTGTTACAAATATATTTTAAAAGTATATTTAAAACTAATATTTAAATTAATAACATTATTATTTTAAATTTCTAAATTAATAATAAAAAAATCTCAACTTTAGATTGAGATTTTACATGCATTATTATTTTTATGGAAATTATGAATTTATTTTGCAATTAATTTTTCTACAAGAATTGTTAATTTTTCTAAGCTTTCTGCAATTTTTAAAATCGCCTCGGTAGAATTTATTTTTGTGTTTGGACTATTTACTAACGCAATTCCATTTTTTTTATTTTTTATATTGATTCTATATATTTCTTCATCTAAATCATTTACTTCAACTCCAAAATATTCAGCTAATTTAACCAAATTTTTTCTTTTAGGAGTAGAAACATTATTTTCCCAATCACTATAAGTACTTTGAACAATTTCTAAATCATAAGCTACTTGCTCTTGTTTTAAATTCTTATCAGTTCTTAAATCATATAATTTTTTACCTAATGACATCTTAATATTTTTTTTTGCTAATGTAAAAGTATTTTTTTAAATATCGGTTTTTCCGATAAAAAAATATTTATTCCGATTGTTTAATATTTATTTGTCGGTTAAGTTTGATTAAAATTATTAAGTATGCAAATCAAAAAATATAAGATTCAAAAAACAATAGCTGAATTTATTTATCTATTTATAATCTTATTTTTTTGTTACACTGCTGTTAATAAATTAATGAATTTAGAATCGTTTAGAACTAATTTAGTTAAAACCTCAGTTTTTACTTTTGAAATAGCTAATTATTTTTCATATTTAGTTATAATTCTTGAAATTTTTGTAGTTATAATTTTACTCTTTTTTAAACAAAAAGGATTATTATTATTTTGTTTTATAATATTGATTTTTACATTATATATATCTTTTTTAAATTTCAAAGGTTTTTATGAAGTATGTGGTTGTGGAGGTATTTTAAATGGTTTACAATATAAATATCATTTGCTAATAAATCTGAGTTTAATAATTTCTTCTTTATATTGTTATTTAATTTTAAATAAAGCTAACAATGAAAAATAAATTTTTAATAGGTATAATAACCTTTTTTGTTGCAATATTTTCTAGTATTTTAATTTTAAATTTATTTAATACTAATTTTAAAAAAAATAATTATTTTGTTAGAAAATTTTCTAAAAATGAAATTTTAAAGTTTGATAAAGAATATGAAAAATTATTTAAAAATAGTAGTTATGATTTATTTTATTCAAATTCTTTATTGCTAGAAGGAAAATATGAAGGGATTAAACGAAATATGAAAAATTATAATTTCTATTTTTCAGATTTTTTATTTAGTAAAAAAATCAATAAAAATGTCAGCATACCTTTAAGTGCAAATATTCTTTTAGTAGATGAAAAATATATTTTATATGATAGTAAATCCAAAATATCTAGATTAGAGATTAAAACAGATAGTATTATTCAATATGATTCTAGAGGCATACGAGTTTACTCAATAGTATCACTAAAGAATTTACCAAATAAATTTTTATTTTTTGGTGAAGTTAACTTCACCAATATTTATAAAACAGGTTTTTTTGTTTTTGATATAACAAATAATAAAATTGAAGAAATTAAAATTCTAAAATATTCTGAAAACGTTTTTAATCCAGAAGTAAGATTAATGTATTCAGGAATTTTTCAAAACGTTGAAAATAACATAATAACCTACACTTGTGATAAAAATTGTAAAATCTTTATGTTTAATGATAATGGTACTTTGGTTAATGAATTAAAAACCAATGATAACACACAAATTCCAAAAGTGATAAAGAAAGCAGACAGCTACTTTTACAGCCGCGATGGATTGAATTTAACAAATTCTGGTGTATTTTCTAACAAAAAAAATTTATTTGTATTTTCAATGGCTTCTCAATACGATAATATAATTATTATTGATCAATATTCAAAATTAAATTTGAAATATATTCAAAGTTTTAAATTAGATTACAACAACCATAATACTAGTGATATTATGAATATTTATATTAATAATAATCAAATAATTTTAAAATTTGATTCTAGCTACGCATCTTTTATATTCTCGAGATTTATATGATGGAAATTTTTATTAACTTTAATTTTTTAAATTATGAAAAACAATTTTAAATTTATTGTTGCAGTGTTCGGAGTAACTCTAGCAATTTTTGGGTCGACTAATTCTAATGCTTTAGCAGATGCAAATGCAATTAGATGCAGAGATAATGCATCTCCTCATATATGTGCAATTATTCAAAAAGCTGATGGAACTCTATTTTATCTACACGGATTTAGGTTTTAAATTAAATAAAAAAGCAAGTTTTAATTTTTTATTTATTAAATAATTATTTTAAAATTTTGCCTAATTTTAACTTTCCTGTTTTAAACAAACAGGAAAGTTTTTTATGATTAGTATAATACAAAAGAGTTTCTAAGTTGAGTAATAATAAAATTATAAATTCTAATATATTTTAATATCAAAATAATAATAATATGTTTAAAAAAATAATAATAATAATTTCATTACTTTTTTCTTTATTTATTTATAGTCAACAAAATTTTAATTTATCTGGAAAAGTTAAATCTAGTGATATTTATTTACCAGAAGTGCTTTTAGAATTAAAGATAAATCAAAAGTCTAAATTTGCTGTTTCATCAGATAATGGAGATTTTAAATTTACAAATATTAATTGTGTATTAAATGATACTGTTATTATAAAAGTTAATTATACTGGATATAAAGAATTTATTAAAGAAATAATTATCTTACAAGAAGAGGTTAGTTTAGATATTGATCTAGAAAATTCAAATTTTGAATATTTAAAGGAAGTAATTATTAAAGGAACAGATAATGTAATTCGTAATGCCAATAAGTCATCGTATAAAATAAATCAAAAAAAATTCATTAAGAATGCTAAAGCAACAGCTGTATTAGGGACAATTCCAAATGTATATTGTAATAAAGAAAGTGGTGAAACTTTAGTTGAAGGGAATTTGAAAGCAAAAATATTTATTGATGGAGTAGAAGCAATGCCAAATGAAATAAAAAATATTAATGCAACATCAATTGACAGAGTTGAGATTATGAATAATCCTTCATCTATTTATGGAACTGATTTTTTAGGAGCCATTATAAATATTGTTTCAAAAAAATCAAATGAACAGTTTTTTAAAGGATATTTAAGAGGGACAGGCGGTATTAAAAATAATTATTGGTCTATCAGTCCATCTATTGTTTACAAAAAGGGCATTTTAAGTTTTGATGTAAGTTATAGCAATTTACAAAATAATCAAATTAGTACTAATGATTTAAATAGAAATGATTTAAATGGAAGTTATGTACAAAGTTTTCTTAATAATTCTAAAGTTATTCAAAATTCTTTTAATTCTAGATTGGGTTTAAATTTTTCTGAAAAATCAAATTTATCAATTACAGGATATAAAGGCGGCTATAAAGTCAAAGGAGATATAAATGGCACCTCAAATTTTAATTTTAATAATTTTAGTTCATATAATAATTTAGATGAAACAATTAATAATGATTTAGAAATTTCAACAGTATACAAATATAAGACTAGTTTAAATAATACTTTATATTTAAAAAATAAATATACAATTACTAATAATCAATATAATAGTAAATATAATATAAATCAATTTATAAATTATGTAGATGTTAAATCACAAAATAAAGAATTAGCATATAATCTAAGCTATGATATGTTGAATCTTAAATTATTTAAAAAAAATGCAAATATCACTTATGATTTTAAATACATAGATAGAAATTATAGTTTTTCTGATACAGATTTCTACGTCAATCAAGATGTCTATAATGCCACTTTTGAAATGAGTAATCAATGGACAGAAAAATTTTCAACCCAATCTTCATTTACTTATGAATATTCAAGTAATAAAAGTGATTTTTTTTCAAAAAATTATAATTTAATCTTCCCAACTTTTAATGTAATGTATCATTTTAAAAATAAAATTGATAGTAATATTGGATATTCAAGAAGAGTATTAAGACCTAGTCCAAGTGATTTAAATGAAACATTAATTATTTATAGTCCTGGTGTTGCAAGTAAAGGAAATTCAAATCTTGAACAACAAATAAGAGATTATTATTTTATTAAATTTAACAAAGAAATTAAAACTAATAATTATTCTGTAAAATTTTATAATTCAAAAATTAATAATTCAATTCTTAATATTTATGAAAAACAAGGAAATTTGATTGTAAGAACTGTTGATAATGCCGCTAAATCTACTTCTACTGGCATTGAACTTGGATACACAACTGAGTTATTTAAAAAAATAAGTTTGAATATTGATTCAGGAATTAATTATAACCTTTATGAAACTGATGATATATCATCGCTTATTAAAAAAAATAGTGGTGTTGGTTTTAATAGTAACTTAAATATTTACACAAATTTATTTAAAGAAAAATTATCTGTATCAATATCTGGTATTTATGACAATCCAAACTATTCATTACTTTCAAAAAGAGTAACATATCCATATTTAGATTTTTCGGCAAGTACAAATTTATTTAAAGAAAGACTTGAATTAAGTTTCTACATCCAAAATTTACTAGGAAATAATGCTACTACTATAAGAGAAACTAGTTTTTCCGATAATTTCCAAGAAAGTAGAATTTCTAGAAATAATTTCACAAATTTTTTATTAACTTTAACTTATAATTTTGGTAAAAGATTTGAGGATTATAATGATGATAAAAATATTGAAAATAATGATATTAGAAAATAATTATTTTAAACTTAGAACATCCTTTATTGTAAAAACGCCTTTTTTACCAATCAACCATTCGGCTGCAATTAGTGCTCCAAAAGCAAAACCTTCTCTGTTGTGCGCAGTGTGTTTTATTTCAATTGTATCTTCATTGGATGTATAAAAAACAGAATGCGTTCCTGGAACTGAATCTATTCTTTTTACATCAATAAAAATAGTATCAGCGTTTGGATTTTCTATACTCCAATTATTTTTTTCTGTATTGTTTATAATTGCATTTGCCAATGAAATTGCAGTTCCACTAGGTTTGTCTAGTTTTTCTGTATGATGAATTTCTTCCATCGATACATCATATTGATTGAACTTAGACATTATTTTAGACAAGTAATCATTCATTTCAAAAAACAAATTTACTCCCAAACTAAAATTAGAACCATAAATAAAAGCAGCATTTTTTTCATTACAAAGCGCAACCATTTCATTATAGTTTTCTAACCAACCTGTTGTGCCAGAAACTATTGGAATTCCGTTATTTATGCATTCAGAAATATTACTAATTGCAGCACTTGGAATGCTAAAATCTATAGCAATATCAGCATTTTGTAATCCTTCGAATGTTTCTTCTGCATTTTTTCGTAACACAATTTCATGACCACGTTGCAAAGCAATTTTTTCAATTACTTTACCCATTTTTCCGTATCCTAAAAGTGCTATTTTCATATGCTATAAGTAACCAAATTACCTTTTTGTTACAATTTTAAATTAATTCTTCTAAAAATTGTAGGTAAATGTTAGTGCTAAATTTTGCCTTGTAGTTAAATCATCTTGTTGCAAATTGGGCTTAAAAGACAAATTATCATTAACGTTAAACTGCATTAAGTGTGCATCAACATTGGCATCAACTATATTTAGAATATATAAACCAACAATAATTAAAAGAGCTAAATCTCTATTTCTTTGGTAAAATTTTTGCCCAGAAATTAATCTGCTATTGTCAAGAAAGGAAAGTTCATCTAGTTCAGTACTTCCAGACAGTCTTTTTTTGTAAACATCTCTATATTGATTGTATTTTTTATTATTGGAAGTATAAAAATAAATTCCGGTTCCAATCGCACCATAAACGAAAGGAATTTTCCAATATTTTTTATTGTAAGCTTGACCTAATCCTGGTAAAATAGCAGAATAAAAAGCTGCTTTTGCTGGAGCTAACGGATTAATTACATCTTTTTTTATTGTATCTGTCACAATTAATGTTTTGTCAATTTCTACTTGTGCAAATATTGAATTTCCCAAAAAAAGAGATATAAATACTATGTAAATTAACTTTTTCACTAACCGTTTATAAGTTTTATTATTCGATTAAAATCTTCTTCAGAATGAAAAGGAATTGCAATTTTACCTTTTCCATTTCCTGCAATTTTAACATCAACTTTTGCACCAAAGAAATTAGTAAATGCTTTCTTTTGATCTTCTGCAATAGTAAATGAAGTTTGTTTAGTTGCTTTTGCAGAAGCAGGTTTCAATCCATCTTGATGTTTTTTTACCAAAGCTTCTGTATCACGTACAGATAAATTCTGACTAACAATTTTTTGATAAATATCGGCTTGAATATCTTGATTTTCAACAGATATCATTGCTCTTCCGTGTCCCATAGAAATAAATCCATCACGAATACCAGTTTGAATAATTGGATCTAATTTTAAAAGACGCAAATAATTGGTAATTGTAGAGCGTTTTTTTCCAACTCGTTCGCTCATTTGCTCTTGCGTTAACTGAATTTCGTCAATTAATCGTTGGTAAGAAAGTGCAATTTCTATTGGATCTAAATCATGACGCTGAATATTTTCTACCAATGCCATTACAAGCGATTCATTATCGTTTGCAATCCTAATATAAGACGGAATAGTTTGTAAACCAATAAGTTTAGAAGCACGCAAACGACGTTCTCCAGAAATTAATTGGTATTTATTGAAATCTAATTTTCTAACTGTAATGGGTTGAATAACACCAAGTTCTTTTATTGAAGAAGCTAATTCTTTTAGTGAATCTTCATTAAAATTACTTCTAGGTTGAAACGGATTTATTTCAATAGTTTCTAGATCAAGCTCAATAATATTACCAACAACTTTATCTGCATTTTTATCGTTCACCGATTTAATATCGTTGTCTGGATCTTTTAAAAGTGCTGATAATCCTCTTCCTAAAGCTTGTTTTTTAACTGCTTGTGCCATTTAATCTGTAAATTAATTACTGTTTTTTTTAATAATTTCTTCTGCTAAACTAAGATAATTTGCTGCACCTTTACTTGTTGCATCAAAGTTTATTATGCTTTCGCCAAAACTTGGAGCTTCACTAAGTTTAACATTTCGTTGAATAATTGTTGTAAAAACCATATCATTAAAATGTTTTTGAACTTCTTCAACAACTTGATTGGAAAGGCGTAAACGAGAATCGAACATTGTTAAAAGTAAACCTTCAATATCTAAATCTGGATTATGAATTTTTTGAACACTTTTTATAGTATTTAGTAATTTTCCTAATCCTTCTAATGCAAAATACTCACATTGAATGGGAATAACTACAGAATCGGCAGCAGTTAGCGCATTTAAAGTTAGTAAACCCAATGATGGTGCGCAATCTATTAAAATATAATCGTATTTATCTTTTATAGTTGCTAAAGCTTGTTTTAACATGTACTCACGATTTTCCTTGTCTACAAGTTCGATTTCTATGGCTACGAGATCAATATGAGCAGGAATTACATCAACATTTGGTGATGAAGAAGGCACAATTGCATCTTCTGGAATGTTACTGTGTTCTAGAATTTGATAGGTTCCAATTTCTACATTGTCAACATCAATTCCCAGTCCAGAACTTGCGTTGGCTTGCGGATCGGCATCTATCAACAACACTTTTTTCTCTAAAACACCAAGCGATGCTGCAAGATTAATTGAAGTTGTAGTTTTACCAACACCACCTTTTTGATTAGCAATTGCTATGATTTTACCCATTGAATTCTTTAAAATTTTGAGTGGTAAAAATACAATTATTTATGGGTTATGAAAATGTATTTTGTTAACAATCGCATAAAATTTTGTTGTGAGTTTTGAGTTTTGAGTTATGAGTAATGAGTTTTACTGTAAATTTTTATTTTAAAACTATATTTAACTCTCAATAACAAATTTGTACTCATTTTGAATAAAATTGTTTTAAAAAAACTCACAACTCAAAACACACAACTTTTTTAAACTATTTACTTCCTTTTTGTTTAATCATTGCTTCAAGTTGATCCCACATTTCACTCGGAATTTGCTCTAGCATATTAAATTCTCCTGCACCTTGAAGCCATTCGCCACCATCAATAGTTACGACTTCACCATTTACATAGGCAGAAAAATCGGAAACTAAATAAGCTGCCAAATTTGCTAATTCTTGATGATTTCCAACTCTTCTCAATGGTACTTTTTTAGTCATATCAAATTTAGATGCTAAATCGCCAGGTAAAAGTCGTTCCCAAGCACCTTTTGTTGGAAATGGTCCAGGCGCAATGGCATTCATTCGAATTCCATATTTTGCCCATTCTACAGCCAAACTTCTAGTCATTGCTAGAACTCCAGCTTTTGCAGTAGCACTTGGAACTACATATCCAGAACCAGTCCAAGCATAAGTTGTAACTATATTCAATACATTACAATTCGTTTGTTTTGCAGCAATCCAATGTTTTCCTAATGCTAATGTGCAATTTTTTGAACCTTTTAAAACGATATCAATTATAGTATCAAATGCATTTGCAGAAAGTCTTTCGGTTGGTGAAATAAAATTTCCTGCAGCATTATTTAAAAGTACATCTACTTTTCCAAATTCTTTTAAAACTAATGCTAACATAGCTTCAACTTGTTCATAATGACGCACATCGCATTGCAATGCCAAACATTTTCCACCATTTTCTGTGGTTAATTCTTCGGCAGTTTTTTGTAGTTTTTCTAAATCACGAGAGGTAATGGCAACATTGGCACCAAGCTCTAGAAAATATTGAGTCATGGCTTTTCCCAAACCACTTCCGCCACCAGTTACTATAATTACCTTACCTTTTAAGGCATCATCACGAAGCATTTTTGCTGAAAAATCCATAGTTGTATATTTTGAATTTCAAATGTATGAAATATTTTTGTTATGCACGCATAGTATTTTAATTTCAAATAAAATTTCAAAATAAATTAATTGCTTCCAACCTTTTTACAAAAACAGAACTCTTATAAGAATACAGGTTTACCAAATTTAATTTTAATACTATTTTTATGAAAAAACTTATTCTAATTTCGCTATTACTTTTTGGCTATTTTGTTCAAGGTCAAAGTCCGCAATTAAATGTAAAAGGAAAAGATTCAACACTAGTTAGGTTGAGTCAACTAAAAGTCACTGTAAAAGTGGTTGGAAATATTGCTTACACAACATCTGAAATGCATTTTTTTAATGGAACTAATCGCCAAATGGAAGCAGAGTTGCTTTTTCCTTTGCCAGAAGGCGTTTCTGTTTCAAGATATGCCATTGATATTAACGGAAAAATGCGTGAAGCTGTTCCTGTAAATAAAAACAAAGGAAAACAGGTTTTTGAAGCCATTGAACATCGTAGAGTTGATCCAGGATTGCTTGAAAAAGTGGAAGGAAATAATTTTAGAACTCGAATTTATCCTTTAATGCCAGGCAAAGAACGTATTATAATTATTGGTTATGAGCAAGAACTTTCTAGTTATGATGCAACACATTTGGCGTATCAAATGGTTACGAATTGTCCAAATAAATTAGATGTTTTCGAATTAAAAATTGCTGTTCTTGGAGCAACTTCTGAACCAAATATAAGTAATGATGAAGGAATTTTAGCATTAGAAAATATAAATCAAACGTATCAAACAAGTATTGTAAAAAATAATTTTCAACCTAAAGATAAGCTATTAATTACAATTCCGATAAATCAAGAAATACCAAGTATTGCTGTGCAAAGTGTTGATGGACAGCATTATTTTTATGCCAATACGGTTTTGGATAATACTAAAATTAAGAAAAAAAATCCGAATACAATTGGGTTAATTTGGGACGTTTCGTTGAGTTGCAAAAATAGAAATACTAAACGAGAATTTCAATTACTTGATGAATATTTTTCAAAATTACAAAACGTAGAAATTTCGCTTTATTTATTGAGTTATGATTTTGAAAGAAAGAACAATTATACTGTAAAAAATGGCGATTGGTCTGTTTTAAAATCGGTTTTAGAAAGTACTGCTTATGATGGTGGAACACGTTTTTCTAAAATAAAATTGCCTGCTCACGACGAATATTTATTTTTTACAGATGGTTTGTCGTCTTTGAGTAGCAACATTTTTACGTTGACAAAAAAACCAATTTACACTATTAGTTCAATGGCTTCGTCTGACTATGCTTTTTTGAATTATAATGCTATAAAAACTGGTGGATGTTTTCTTAATTTGAACGAAATAAATTTGCAAGATGCGTTAGATAAATTGCAATTTCAGACGTTAAAATTTCTTGGAATTAAAGAAAATTATTTGGTTACAGATTTATTTCCAATGGTTGGAACACCAGTTTCTGGAAGTTTTTCTGTGGCAGGAATATCATTAAAAAATAATAATGAAATCACGTTGCTTTTTGGATATGATTCTGATGTAATTCTGGAAAAAACAATTGTAATTGATGCAACGAATCAGGTTTCAAATGAAATTAGTATTGAAAGACTTTGGGCACAAAAGAAGATTGCCAATCTTGAAATTCAGTACAAATTAAATGCATCTGAAATTGAAACTTTAGGAAAACGATACGGAATAATTACTCAAAACACCTCATTAATTGTGTTAGAAAATTTAAACGATTACATTCAATATGACATTGTTCCGCCAGCAGAATTGCGACCAGAATTTGATAGAATTATGAAGCAACAAGTTGCAAATGCTCAAGCTAAAAAGTTTAGTAATTGGCAAAATATTGAAAGTTATTATCAAATATTAACTGCTTGGTGGAATAAAAACACAAAGTATGAATTTCCAAAGCCAGAAGTAAAATCTGCTAAATTAATTGGAACTATTACTGGAGTTGTTAGTGATAATTCTAGACCAATTCCTGGAGCAAATGTGGTAATAAAAGGCACAAATAGAGGAACGCAAACTGATGTTGATGGACGCTATGCTATAAATGTAAAATCTGGAGAAGTTTTAGTTTTTTCATTTGTTGGTTTTGATAGCAAATCTATCACTATTGGTGCTAAAAAAGTATACAATGTTCAACTTAGTGATAATAATTCAAGGTTAGATGAAGTAGTTATTACAAATGCACTTGGAATTAGAAGAAATGATGATAGCGAAGAAGAAAATGATGAAAATGTTAGAAAAGAAAAAAGAAGTGTTGCATATTCTACTACTGTTGTAAAAGCTGCTGAACTTACTCAAAATGCTTATCCAAATGCAATTCAATCTTTAACAGGTAAAATTTCTGGTTTACAAGTAAATGCTGTTCCAAATGGTAATGGAACATTTAGCACAAATGTCTCAAAACCTATTCCAGTTCAAAATCAATCTAATTCTCAAATTTCAACTTGGGCATCAAATGATTTTAAAGACGATTTAGGAAAAAAAGACATAACAAAAGTTAATAAATGGAATCCAGATAGAATTTATTTAAAAGCTTTGGCAAATGCACCAATGGATAAAAAATATGATTTGTATTTGCAATTGAGAGACGATCAAATTAATAATCCGAGTTTTTATTTTGATGTAGCCAATCATTTTTATGATAATGGAAATAAGGAAAAAGCGCTTTTAATATTGAGTAATATTGCTGATTTAGGTTTAGAAAATCATCAATTATATAAATCATTAACTTATTTATTACGTCAATGGGAATCGTATGAAGATGCCTTGTTTACTGCAACTCAAGTAGCAAAATGGAGAGATCAAGAACCACAAGCACATAGAGATTTGGCACTTACGCTAGAAGATAATAAAGAATATCAAGCCGCATTTGACGAATTATTAAAAGCATTAGATGTAAATTATTTTGCCGAAATGAGTGGACAATATGATGGAGTAGAAGATATAATTTTGATGGATATAAACCGATTAGTTTCTGAACATAAAAACATCAAAATAGGAAAATTAGACAAAAAATATCTTAAAAAAATGCCAGTTTCAATGCGTATTATTTTAAACTGGAATCAAATGGATATTGATATTGATTTACATGTTGTAGAACCAACCAACGAAGAATGTTTTTATGGACACCGAGATACAGAAATTGGCGCACGATTTTCTAAAGATTTTACACAAGGTTATGGTCCAGAGCAATATTTAGTTCGAAATGCTGCAAAAGGAAAATATATTTTAAAAACCAATTATTTTGGTGAAAGTGCCTTAACAGAAAATGGTCCAACTACAGTTATGGTAGAAATTTACACTACAAAAGCTAATGGAAGTATTGAACGAAAATTGCAGACTATTCAACTTGGTAAAGTTAAACAAAACGAAAATTTGGCTGTGGTTGTAATAGAATAGTTAATTATCAAACCTGACAGGTTTTTAAAACCTGTCAGGTTTCACAAAGAAATTTTTAATTAAAATAAATTTTCTTTTAGTTCATTAACCGTCATAATTATACTAGTTTTTTAAAAATTGTCAATCAAATCCCTAAGAAAAGCTCAATAGAAAATGGATTGCTTTTTAATTGATGTACATACTTAAAGTTATCAATATCATTAAACATCTCAATTACTTCATTTCTTTTTAATTTTGTTGGTTTGTCAGATAAACAAGTTGTATATGAACTCCAAGGATATTCAATAGGATGATCACAAATTTTATGATGGACTGGATTGTTATGAATGTAAGCTATAAGATTTTGAAAATAGCTTTCATTATCAATAAGTTTTCTTTTAAAAGGTCTTTCAAACAATGAACCATGTCTGGTATAACTTTTATTAAAAGCTTTGGTGTATGCATTAAATAAATTTGAAAACGACTGAGATGGTAAAATTTTCTTTTCAGATTCTATTTCGTTCAAATCTTTTATTCTAACTAAAAAGTGAAAGTGATTTTTCATTAAACACCATGCGTATGTTTCTGCAATTGGTTCAATATGAATGTCGTATAAATTTAGAAAATGTTGATAATTTTTATTTTCCTTAAACAGCGTGGTACTGTTTATTCCTCTATTATAAATGTGATAGTAATTTCCATTTTCAAGTGGTTGTATCATAAATATTTGGCATTTATATAGTTACAAATATAATAATATTTATTATGCCAAACCTGGTAGATTTTAAATAGAATAAGATATTTATTTTTCCAAACTTGGTTGGTTAGCAAACCTGACAGGTTTTTAAAACCTGTCAGGTTTAACTTTAGCCATAACAATTTCTCGATATTCTTTTTTCAAAGAATTTTTTTTTCAGAGCAAAATTGTTTTGCTGTTTGACTTGATTGATTGTATGATAAAATCAATCTATAAATTGGATTTTAAATTTAAAAAAAATGAAAATATAACCTATTCTTTAAAAACATTCTTTTTTCAAAAATATGACAGACTTAAATTATAATATGAAATTTTGTCAGACATAAAAATCGTAGAAACATAGATTAAAAGTGAGATTTTACCGATTAAATGTAAATTAATGACACTTTGTTTTGATATTATTATTGTAAGTAATTTGGCACAATCTATGCAAGTAAAAAAAGAGTCCAAAAAATTTGTCGATTCGAGGACTCTTTTAATTGATATAAAAACAACTCCAAAAGAAAGAATGGAGACGTTTTATTTGAGGGTGCAAAAGTACACTATTTTTTTTTCTCTCAAAATTTTTATTGTTTTTTCTTCTCGGTTTAATACTCAATGCCGATTAATGAATTTGGGTAAAATCCTAAATAAATAAATAAATAAAGGAGAAAAATTTACTATATGTTAAATAAAAATGAAGTACAAAAATCAATCTCTAAAATTGAAGTTATTGAAACTAATGTTAATGATAAAAAAACAAGTAACTATTTTAAAATCTATTACAAAATAGTTCGAATAAAAATTTTAAAAAGACTTAGGCAAATTATAAATAACTGGAACTGTAAATTAGGTTATCCTGTTAATTTAAACCCAAATTCATTTGAAGATTTAACACCAGTAATTGTTACTAATGGTAATATTTATATTAATTCGTTATTTTGGGCTTTAAGAAACAAAAATGTAAAAAACATTGCATTAACTGGTTCTTATGGTTCTGGAAAAAGTAGTATTTTAAAAACTTTTAAAGAAAAGCATCCTGAATTTGAATATTTGAATATTTCATTAGCAACTTTTGATGATTTATTTGAAAAATCAGAAAAACCAACTATTCCACCAAAACTAGATCAAGCAAAATCTGATGAAATAAATAAAAAAATTGAACTCAGTATTTTGCAACAAATGCTATATGTTGAGAAAAATAGCACTATTCCGAATTCAAGATTTCAAAGAATAAAAAACTTAAAGAATCATTCAATATATATTAACTCCTTATTTTGCTTAGCAACAGTTTTAGGTTATATTTTTTTGTTTCATAATACACTTATAACAAAGTTAAGTTGTATTAAATATTATTTTTATGAAAGTAAAAATTGCGAATTCAACTTTAAATTATTTGAATTTCTTTCAATTTTGTTATTACTATTTGGTGCTTTTTATATTATCAAAAATTTTGTAAAAACAATAAATGATTTTAAATTTAATAAAATTAACTTAAAAGGAGAAGTCGAACTAAATAGAGAAGTTGCGGATAATTCAATTTTGAATAAAAACATAGATGAAATAATATATTTTTTCGAAAGAACCAAATATAATGTTGTAATCATTGAAGATTTAGATAGATTTCAAGAACCTGAAATATTTACAAAACTTAGGGAAATAAACTTATTGATCAATATATCCAAACAGGTTAATCGTCATATTGTTTTCGTATACGCATTGAAAGATGAAATGTTTAAAAATAGTGATAGAACA
Organism: Flavobacterium sp.; assembly: GCF_043760115.1. Classification (GTDB taxonomy): domain Bacteria; phylum Bacteroidota; class Bacteroidia; order Flavobacteriales; family Flavobacteriaceae; genus Flavobacterium. The sequence continues at coordinate 3,407 of NZ_JAYUPK010000008.1, read as the reverse complement.
AAGTTTTTCGATTTTATTTTGCCAATCATACCAGTTATTAATTCTTCAAATTCTTATAATTTTTTACTTGAAAAATTAGAAAATGAAGGTATTAATAAAAATTTGCTTTATGATATATCACTATATATTGATGATATGCGATTATTGAAGAATATAATAAATGAATATAAAATTTATTTTGACAAACTAACAAAAGAAACTGAAATTGAGTTGATTAGAAACAAATTATTATCGTTTATTATTTATAAAAATTTATTTCCAAAGGATTTTGCAATACTTCACAAAAATGAAGGAATGATTTATAATGTTTTCACTAAAGATATTAAATCTATTAAAGAAAAATGGGTAAATATTGAACAACAAAAAATTACTGATAACAAAATTGAAATAGCTAAGTTGGAAGAATTAGTATTTAGCAAAACTTATATAGATAATGTAAAAGATTTACGCAAACTTTATATAGCTGAAATTTTTAAATTATTGCCAAATGAAACTACAAGTTTTATACTAAAAAATGAAACTTATTTTTTAAATCAAATAGAAGATTTGATTGACGATGAAGTTTTTAATAATTTTAGAAGTATTAATTCAATTACATATATAATAAAAGTATATGAATTTAGATATAATAGAATTAATGATCAATCAAATGAAATGAAAATTAATTTTAAAACTATTGAAAATAAAGTTGATTCAAATTATAATTATGTCCAAAGAGTTGAATTATTAAATGAAAAAGAATGTAAAGAAATTGAAAGACTAAATAATTTGAACGGTGAATTAAAAGTTGAAATAGATAAATTAAAAAGTTATAATATTCAAGAACTTCTTACTTTAAATAAAAATTTTGAAAAAGAACTTAACATGGATCTTTATAAATCGGATGTTTTAAAATATTTAATAAGAAATGGTTTTATTGCGGATGATTATTTTGATTACATCTCAATTTTTAAAGAAGGTGATATTACAAGAAATGATAAAAATTTTATTTTAAGTATAAGAAATAATAAAGAGTTACCAGTAGATTTTAAACTTAATAAAATTGAAAATTTAGTAAAACATTTAGGAAATGATTTTCATAAAAATGAAATTTTAAATATTGATTTTATTGACTATTTGCTAAATAATGAAAATTATGACAATGCCGAATTATTTAATCAGTTCCGTACCAAAAACGAAAGAACAAAATCATTTATAGAATCATATTTCAAATACGGTAAAGCGACAGTTAATTTTATTAAACTTATATGTAAATATGATTTAGAGTTTTGGCATCACATTAACGAAAGTAATTTGACTGTTGATGAAAAAGATTCAATTTTAAAAATTTTATTAATGAATGTGATTTTATCAAATGGGAAATCTCAAAATCAGGAAGATGAACTTACAAACTATATTTCTCAAAAAGGAGATTTCTTTAACTTAATAAATTTTGATAATAAAAATGTTGAGGATAATTTAATAACTTTAAAAACTAAATTCGAAAATACTCTTGACGTTAAAGTAAATAAAAATTTATTTGATTTTATTTATAAAAACAATTTGTATCATCTTAATGAAAAAATGATTGAACAAATTATTGTTGAAAAATCTACATCAGAAAATCTTAAAATTAATAATTTAAAAATATCAAATTATACTACAATTCAAGAATCAGAGTGTTCTGAGTTAATAAAATATGTAAATTCCGAAATTGAAAACTATATTAATAATGTATTTTTAAAATTAGAAACCAATACTCAGGAAGCTGAAAAATCATTAATTAGTTTAATAAACAATCCTAATTTAAATGACGAAAAACAACTTTATGATGTAATTAAATTTCAAGATGTTGTCTTTGCAAATATTGAAGATGTTATAAATCCGGATAGTTGGATTAATTTATTTGCTTTAGATAAAATAGCTGCTACTTGGTCAAATATTTATAAATATTATGAAAAGTATAATTTTGATGAATTTTTGATTTCGTTTTTAAATATTAATGAAAACTATACTGAATTAGGAACAAAAGATATTAAATTAATCAAACTTGATAAGCCAATACAAGATAATTTCTTTATTGATTTAATTTTAACTAATGAAATTTCGGATTTAGCATATTCATCTTTAATTAAAAATATTAATGAAAGTTTTGATAATTTAAAAATAGAAAATATTAATGAAGACAAAATTGAAATGCTTGTAAGAAAAGGAATTATTACACTGAATAAAGAAAATATTATAAGTTTAAGGCAATATTCTTTAAGTAAGCAAATTTTATTAATTGAATTAAATTTTGAAGATTACATAAATCAAACTGTGAATGAAGAAGTAGATTATGAATTAGAAGATAATGAATACGAATTGTTATTAAGTTCAAATTTATCATCAGAAAATAAAATTCAATTAGTTACGGAAATAGAGGAAAGCAATATTAATGAAACAAATAATCTAGGAAATTTAATTGGTGATATCCTCAAAAATGAAAATTCTATTAAAATCACTTATTCATATTTTATTAATCTTTTAAATAATATAAATTCTGGAGATACCAGAGTAAAATTATGTAATATTTACATTGAACTATTTTTAAAGGAGACTTCTAAAATTGAAGAAGTTTTAACAATACTTAAACCACCTTTTACAAATATTATTGAGATTGGTTTAATGAAGCCACCTGTAAAAAATAATGAATGGAATTTTAAATTTATAAATAATCTTAAAAAAGGTAAATATATTATTAGCTATTCTGTTAAAGATGATAAAATTACGAGAATTAGAAGGAATTAATTAATATAAAAAACGCCAACTTCTCAGTCGGCGTTTTTTATTTTCATACTAATTTTCAATCCTCCATCAAAACCTCCAAAATACTAATCGCAGCTTCACTAATTTTAGTTCCAGGACCAAAAACGGCAACTGCGCCAGCATCAAACAAAAATTGATAATCTTGCTTTGGTATTACACCACCAACTATTACCATAATATCTTGGCGTCCGTATTTTTTTAATTCTTCAATAACTTGTGGTACAAGCGTTTTGTGTCCAGCAGCAAGAGAAGAAACCCCTAGAATGTGAACGTCGTTTTCTACAGCTTGTTTCGCAGCTTCACTTGGTGTTTGAAATAAAGGTCCAATATCTACGTCAAAACCAACATCTGCGTAACCTGTGGCAACAACTTTCGCTCCACGATCATGTCCATCTTGTCCCATTTTGGCAATCATAATTCGTGGTCGTCGTCCTTCTTTTTTCGCAAATTTATCTGCCAACTGCTTGGCTTGCTCAAAACTTTTATCGTCTTTAATTTCTTTACTGTACACGCCACTAAATGTTTTAATTTGTGCTTTGTATCTTCCAAAAGCTACTTCTAGTGCATCACTAATTTCGCCTAATGTAGTTCTGTTTCTGGCTGCTTCAACTGCAATTTCT
>NZ_JAYUPK010000007.1:0-30483 GCF_043760115.1 Flavobacterium sp. | reverse complement strand
ATGGAGAACGATTTGACTGGAAAGAACGTGATATTTTCTGCGTTCCATCTTGGGCTTGGCATGAACATCACAATTCATCGGAAACCGAAGACGCTTGTTTGTTTTCATTCAATGATTTACCAGTTATGGAAAAGTTGGGATTGTATCAATCAAAAGAATTAGAAGAAAATAATGGGTATCAATTGCAATAACAATTGCAATATCAAGAATCAAAATTTTTACTATAAAAATGTATCTTATTGTCAATATAAAAGATACTGAAATAAATTCAGCATAAAATGAAACTACTAACATACAAAACATCAGAAACAGAACCAAGATTAGGATTTATCTACAACAATCAAGTTATCGATATGGAAGATTTTGGCGAAATATCCAATTTTCCATTACCAAATGATATGTTGGAATTAATTGATTTGGGATTTGAAATAATTTCAGAAATAACCGAATTAATTTCAGAAACTTCCAAAGAATTCTTTGACGAAGTTGCTTATGAAATGAGTGAAGTAACTATTCTTGCACCAATTGAAAAACCTCGAAAAAACATTATCGGTATTGGTTTGAACTATACAGAACACGTTGCCGAAAGTGCAAGAACATTAGACACAACAGGAAAATTACCTCAAAAACCAATTGTATTTTCTAAACCACCAACAACTGTTACAGCAACAAATACCGAAATTATTAAAAACACCAAACTAACTGAACAACTAGATTGGGAAGTTGAATTGGCAGTAGTTATTGGTAAAAAAGGAAAATACGTTCCCAAAGCAGATGCGATGGATTATGTTTTTGGATATACAATTATTAATGATATTTCTGCTCGTGATTGCCGTCGAGAAGGACAATGGATAGTTTCTAAAGGGCAAGATACGTTTGCACCGATGGGACCAATTTTAGTTACCAAAGACGAAATCGAAAATCCGCATAATTTGAATTTATCCTTAAAAGTTAACGGTGTTGAAAAACAAAACTCAAACACCAAATTTCTACTTTTTAACATTAATGATTTGATTGAAGATTTAAGTACTGTTTTTACAATTGAATCTGGAGATATTATTGCAACAGGAACACCTTCTGGCGTTGGCGCAGGAAGAAATCCTCAAGAATGGCTGTATGATGGTGATGTTATTGAAGCAACTGTGGAAGGAATTGGAACAATTGTTAATACGGTTAAAGAGATATAAAAAAGTGTTCAGATTTTAAATTAATTTAAATACACAATTAATTATTTAGATTTAACTTTGTGTCATATATAAAATTAATCTTTGCATACTTTGAGAAAACCTTTGTGTCTTGGTGTTTAAATAAATAATAGTAGATACTGAAATAAATTCAGCATAAATGAAAAAATACAAAATAGGACAAATAGTTCCATCAAGTAACATAACGATGGAAACCGAAATTCCAGCCATTTTTAGAGCAAGAGAAACCATTTTGCCAGAACGATTTACGTTTCATTCCAGTAGAATGCGAATGAAAAAAGTGACCAAAGAAGAACTCGAAGCCATGGATGCCATGAGTTTGAAATGTGCACAAGAATTATCTGATGCGCATGTTGACGTTATGGGTTACGCTTGTTTGGTTGCCATTATGAGTATGGGCAGAGGTTATCATTGCGTATCGGAAGTAAATTTACATCAAGAAACTATTGCCAACGACTTTCCTACTCCAATTGTAACTTCGGCAGGTGCGTTAATTAATGGTTTGAACGTTTTGGGCGCAAAACAAATTTCTATAATTACACCATATATGCGACCATTAACTGATATGGTTGTAGATTATATTGAACATCAAGGCATCAAAGTAAAAGAAAGTATTGCATTAGAAATTCCAGATAATTTGGAAGTTGCAGCTCAAAATCCTATGAATTTATTGGATATTTATAAACAATTAGATTTAACTGATGTAGATGTTTTAGTAGTTTCGGCTTGTGTACAAATGCCTTCACTTGAAGCAATTGATTTAATTCAAGCTGAATGTGGAATTCCAGTAACATCTGCAGCGGTTTGTACGACTTATGAAATGATGAAAAAATTAAATATTGAAGCAAAATCTTCAATTGGTGGCGCGTTATTAAACGGAAACTATTAATTTTATAAAACTATAACTTATCAATAGTCAGGTTGTTACTAGGAATTATGTAACTATTTGAAAAAAAAATATAACATTTTAATACCAATAAGTATCATTTTTGTAGTATCAAATTATATAAAAATGGGACTCCTATTTACAACAACAAATCTTGAAGTTTTAGAAACTTATTTAAACAATATCTTAATGATTAACAATGATATGGAAATTATTGAAGATACTGTTTTTGATGTTGAAGATTTTTATATAATTGAATCAAACTTATAAATAAATTGTATGAACGGATTTTTTAAAGCACTAATTGCAGGTTACGGAGCAAAAAAACTAGGTGGAGGTTGTTTTACTACAGTTTTAATATTTGTAGTAATTTATTATGCCTTGGGTCAATGCAGTAGATAAATTTACTTTTCTTCATAATTAATTTTAGTTTTACATTTTTCACATAATTCCATTTTTTCAGAATCTATTGTTGTAATTTTTTCGGCTGCGCTTGTCATTACACAATGTTTATTATCGCAATGTGGCAAACCTAAATTATGACCAAATTCATGAATTACCACTTTTTTAAATCGTTCCAGTTGCAATTTTTTGTTGGAACTTTTTAATCTAAAAGTTGATACAATTGCACTTTTTCCTGGACAATATGCCAAACCCATTACACCAAAATCATTGTATTTATAGGTTGGTTTTTTTATGTTTCCTTGTTTGTCTTTTTTTGTAACCGAAATATCTTTATTGGTTAATCCTAAAATGTAATTTACAGAACTTGGTTTTAATTTTTGCTGCAATTTAATTATACTATCTGCTCTAAATCTAGGTGATTTTATGTTTACAAATGCTTTTTTAGAAATTTCTTGAAATGGAAGTTGTATTGTTTTTATTTTATAAAAACTTTGTAGTGTTTTAGAAATTGTATCTATTTCTAATTGCGAAATTCCTTTATATGGAAGAATTGCAACTGTTTTTTCTTTTAAATTTGTAGAATTATTTTGGTTGCAAGATGCAATTATAACTATTAAAAATACTATTATAAACTTAATTCTGTTTTTTAATAGTATTTTCATTTGAGTATTTTTTAATTTATACATTTAAGTAATTCAAAAAAGTTAGATTTTATTTTTTTACTTTCAAATGCTATAATTCAACTTTATTAGTAGGCGATTATACTCAAATTATATTACTATTACTGTTGCGTTAGAGTATATTTATCACCATTCGACTTTGTTAAAGTTAAAGTAGTTCCATTCATAGTATAGTTCCATTCTCCACTTAATATTAAAGTCCAATCAAATTCGGCAATCCATGCGCAACCGTTCTCAAAAGTCATTGTATTGCCAGCAATAATATAGGTTCCGCTACAAATTGCTGGAAATTTCTGAACAGTACTTTGTCCATCAAATGCGCCATTAATTAAATTTAACTGAACATTTGAAGTTATACCATTTCGTTCAAAAATTCCGATATAATTTCCATTAGTAGTTGTTGGAATTGAAACTTCTGTTTCATTCTTACTACAACTAAGCATAATACTTAATAATGTTATGAATAAAAAGAGTTGTACTTTCATGATATTTAAATTTTAGTGTTTCTTTTTTTAAAATGTTTGATAACTCAATTATAAATATTTTTCTAATTAAAATGAATTTAATACTATGAAAACTAAAAATAGCCCAGATTGAAATGGAAATCCTTTTTTTAATTGCTTTGGGTTAAAACCCAAAGCAATTGAAAAAAGATTGGAATGTAAAGCTGGAATATGGAATGCTAAAATGCCCAAGCCATTTGCTACAAATAATTAAAATATTACCATATTTGAACTCTCAAACTATCTGGCTGATGCATTGGTGTTCCTGGTTTTATATTAAATGTTTTATAAAATTCTGGAACGTTTGCCAATGGACCATTTATTCTAAATTCGGCTGGCGAATGCACATCGGTCATTACTTGTTGCGCCAAAGCTTCTTTAGTATTATTGACCATCCAAGCGTAACCGTAAGATAAAAAGTAACGTTCGTTAGGTGTTAATCCGCTGATTTTTTCATTGTTTTTAAACTGTTTGGTTTTTTTAAATGCTTCGTAACCCATTACCACTCCACCTAAATCGGCAATGTTTTCGCCTTGAGTTGCATCGCCATTTACATTTTTATCGCCAACTTTAAACTTACTGTATTGCGCCACAATTAATTGAGTTTTTTGCTTAAATTTCTTCAAATCTTCTGCTGTCCACCAATTGTTTAGGTTTCCTTTATCGTCGTATTGACTTCCTTGATCGTCAAAACCATGCGTAATTTCGTGACCAAATGTTGATCCTCCAATTATTCCATAAAGTATGGCATCATCTGGCATTCTACCTTCATAACCTGGAACTAAAATGTTACAAGCAGGAACGCAAATTTCGTTATTACTTGGGTTATAATAGGCATTGTAAGTTTGAGGATACATTCCCCATTCGGTTCTATCAACTGGTTTTCCGTATTTTTTTGTCATTTCATTATAACTCCATTTGTTGGCTTCCATAACGTTTTTACAATACGAATTTTTATCAATTGTAATGCTGCTTAAATCCTTCCATTTGTCTGGATAACCTACTTTCATTACAATTTTACTCAGCTTATTTAATGCTTTAACTTTGGTTTCTTCGCCCATCCAATCAAGTTTTTTAATTCTTTCTGCATAAACATCGCGAATGTTATTTCCAATTTCTAATAGCTTTTCTTTAGAACCTTTTGGCAAATATTCATCTACATAAACTTGACCAATTAATTCGCCAAGCGAACCATCTGTTTGTTCTACAATTCGTTTCCATCTTGGTTTTTGAACTTTTACACCATTCATAACCGTAGAATAAAATTTAAAATTTTGATTTTCTAAATCGGTTGTTAAATAAGCTGCGTACGTATTTACTAAATCCCATTTTAAATATGTTTTCCAATCTTCTATAGTATATGATTTTAACATTCCGTTCATTGCTTTGTAAAATTCTGGCTGACCTACAATTACAGAATCGGCTTTAGAAATTCCAAAATCTTTAATGGTTTCATTCCAGTTAATATTTGGCGTAAGCGAGTTTAATTGACTTATACTCATTTTATTATAATTAGCCAATGGATCACGAAGTGCTTCTAGTTTTCTAGATGATTTTGCTAATTCTGTTTCCAGTTTCATAATAGAAGAAGCGTTTTTAGTAGCAACATCAGATTTTTGTCCTACCAATTCCATCATTTTTTGAACATGCAAAACATATTCTTTTCTAATTGTAGTTGTCTCAGCGTCAGTATTAAAATAATAATCACGATTGCCCAAACCTAAACCACCTTGATATAAAATAATTGCATTTTTAGAAGAAATTTTATCATCTTGACCAACATACAATCCAAATGCTGCGCCAGAACCTATTGAATGTAAATGTCCAATAGTTTTTAATAAACTTGGTACATCTTTAATGGCATCGATGGTTGCAAGCTCTGATTTTAAAGGAGTAATTCCGTTTTTGTTTATTGTTATAGAATCCATTCCTGAAGCATAAAAATCTCCAATTTTTTGTTTGTTAGAACCTTTTTCTGCATCTGCTTTCGCCGATTTTTCGCAGATTGATTTTATTTGATTGTTGATTGTATCTTGAATGGTTCTAAAAATTCCGTTTCCTTTTTCAGAAGATGGAATTGGATGATTTTTAATCCAACCGCCATTGGCATATTTAAAAAAATTATCTGACGGATTTATAGTTGTATCTCTATTAGTTAATAATGGATCTACAAATGGAGTTTCTTTTTTGTTACAACTTGCAATGCTTAATGTTACAAGAGAAAGAATAGTGATTTTTTGAATTATTTTCATATAATGGTTAGTTTATTGATAATTAGTATTTGATTGATAAAAATTGTTACCAAATTTAATGAAATTTGTTGTTTTACCTAATTATTTTTTTGAAGAAGTTTTTTATAAAACTTCTAAATTATTTTCTTCTTAAATTTGAAATTAAATTATATATATTTGATTTAAAATTATTTATAATGGAAGTGATACAATTAAAATTACTAAGCAATTTTTCTACTGATGAATTTACGTTAGTTGATTTAAATTTAGTAATTACTTCTAAAAATAAACTAGAAAAAGCTTACGCAGATATAAAAAGTGAAAATGCACAATTTTGTTCTATTGAAGAATTGGATTTACTACTTGATAAAACTTTTTCTAAATATGACAGTTGACAGACATACAACTAAAAAAATGTAGAAAATGTTTTGGAGTAAAAAACAAAAATTACCTGTTACAATTGATGATAAAGAATGGATTGAAGAAAGTTTACTTTTTCTTCGAGAAAATTTTAGTGCAGAACATTTTGACAATTTGGAAACTATAACACCCACAAAGGATTTTTACAATACTATCTTTAAAGGTAACGAAGAAGATGCTGAATTTATCTTAAAAAGAACAATGGAAATTATGGTTATAAAAGATACTGAAATTAATCTTGAATTTTTTTCTGATCAACCAATAGAAATGGCAAATGGTACAATTTTATCAACACCAGCAGATATAAATGGCTCGTGGAAAAGTGCTACAGGATTTTATGAGGATAAAAATGATAAAAAGACGATATATATTGAAAGAAATCAATTAAAAAATACCATTTCTTTAATTGTTACAATTTCCCATGAATTAGCTCATTTAATTTTATTAGGAGAAAATAGAATTGAAGAGAATGACGAGTATTTAACAGATTTGACCGCAATTGCATACGGATTTGGAATATTTATCGGGAATTCTAGATTCCAACATTCAACTTTTCAAAACTCAACTAACTTTGGATGGCAAATGAGTAACCAAGGTTATTTACCAGAACAGATAATTGCATATTCAATGGCTTGGTTGTCAAAACATAGAAAAGAATCAACTGATTACAAAAAATACCTTAATAAAACGATGGAAAAATACTTCACACAGAGTGAAAATTATTTGAAAATAGAAAAATAATTAAAACAGACAATATATTTGGGAAAAATATTTTGTAATTGCTCTAGGTTGTTATTAATTAATCAAATAATAAAAATAATTTTTATAATAATATTAGTATTTACAACGTTGTTAAAGTATTAAATTGCACCAAAAAAATAGCTAAATGGACAAAATCAAAATACTTTGGGTTGATGACGAGATTGATTTATTAAAACCACATATTATATTTTTAGAAAAAAAGAATTATGAAGTAACTACTTGCAACAATGGTAGAGATGCTGTTGATGTTTTTGCCGAAAATAATTTTGATATAGTTTTCCTAGACGAAAATATGCCAGGAATGAGCGGACTTGAAACGCTTGCCGAAATTAAAGAAAAGAAATCTTCTACACCTGTAATTATGATTACAAAAAGTGAAGAAGAATATATTATGGAAGAAGCAATTGGTTCTAAAATTGCCGATTACCTTATAAAACCAGTAAATCCAAATCAAATTTTATTGAGTTTAAAGAAAAATTTAGATCATTCTAGATTAATTTCTGAGAAAACTACGTTAGATTATCAAAAAGAATTCCGAAAAATTGCAATGGAATTATCAATGGTAAATTCGTATGAAGATTGGATTGAGCTCTATAAAAAACTCATTTTTTGGGAATTAGAACTAGAAAGCATTGAAGATTCTAATCTTGTTGCCATTCTTGAATCTCAAAAAGTAGAAGCCAATACGCAATTCGGAAAGTTTATAGAACGCAATTACGAAGATTGGTTTGAACCAAAAGCTGATAAACCTATTCTTTCTCACAATTTATTTAGAGAACTTGTTGTACCAGAATTGGTAAAAAAAGACAAACCAGTTTTGTTTGTAGTTATTGATAATTTGCGTTACGATCAATGGAAAGTATTTGAAAGCGTAGTAAACAATCATTATAAGTTAGAAAAAGAAACTCCTTATTTTGCTATACTTCCAACAGCAACACAGTATGCAAGAAATGCAATTTTCTCTGGATTAACGCCTTTAGAAATGGAAAAACAATTTCCACAATATTGGAAAAATGATGTTGAAGATGGCGGAAAAAATTTATATGAAGCTGAGTTTTTAACGGCACATTTAAAACGTTTGGGTTTAAACATTAAGCAAGATTATTTTAAAATAACCAATTTAGCTTCTGGTAAGAAACTAGCCGAAAACTTTAAAGGTTTAAAAGACAATAATTTAGTTACAGTAGTTTACAATTTTGTAGACATGCTTTCACACGCTAAAACAGAAATGGATGTTGTAAAAGAGTTGGCATCTGATGATAAAGCGTATCGTTCTTTAACTTTGAGTTGGTTTAAAAATTCTCCTTTGTTAGAAATTATTCAGCAAGCTCAAAAATTAGGATTTAAGTTAATAATTACAACCGATCATGGAACTATTAATGTAAAAAATCCATCAAAAGTTATTGGCGATAAAAACACAAGTTTAAATTTAAGATACAAAACAGGACGAAGTTTGAGCTTTGAAGACAAAGATGTTTATTTTGCAAAAGATCCAAAACGTATTGGATTACCAACTATAAATATGAGTAGTTCATTTATTTTTGCAAAAAATGATTTGTTTCTGGCTTATGTAAATAATTACAATCACTACGTAAGTTATTACAGAAATACCTACCAACACGGCGGAATATCGCTAGAAGAAGTAATTGTACCATTTTTAGTTTTTAACCCGAGATAAAAAATATAGTTGGAAGTTAGAAGATGGAAGTTAGAAGTTTAAAATGATTCGGTAAGAAATCTTCCATCTTCCATCTTCCATCTTCCTAACTTTAATTTTATGGAAATAACTTTTACTTTAGAAGAAATAAACGCAGTAGCACAAAAAATACTAGCTGAAAATCCAAAAAAAGTAATTCTTTTTAACGGAAATATGGGCGTTGGAAAAACAACTTTAATAAAATCACTTGCCAAAAATCTTGGTGTAATTGATGCTACAAGTAGTCCAACCTTTTCTTTAGTTAACGAGTATCAATTACCATACAATCAATATATTTATCACTTTGATGTTTATAGATTAAAAAACGAAACCGAAGCTTTAGATATGGGAATTGACGAATACTTATATTCTGGAAACTGGTGTTTTATAGAATGGGCAGAAAATATTCCTAATTTAATTCCAAGTGAACATTCTGTTGTTTCTATCGAATTGCTTTCTGATGGAAAACGGCTACTTAAATTGACGTAATTTTATATATTTTTTTACACGAATTGCACGAATTTCCACGAATTTAAAATTTCACGAATTTAATGCAACTTTGTCATTTTGAGGCACGAAGAATCTCTGCAAATGAAATTAAATATTATTGTTGAGATTCTTCCTGCGTCAGAATGACAAGAAACTATAAAAATCTGTGATAATTAGTATAATCCGATAAATCTATGGCAAAAAATAATGAAATATTTAAAAATTGTAATGTAAAGATTATAATCAAAATTCATGAAATATTAAATACAAAACAATTAATGAAAACGTGTCCGCTTTTTTTTAGTGAAAATTCGTGTAATTCTTGTGAAACCATTTTAAATTTTGAAATTGAAATTGTTTTTTCGTAACTTGTGCCAATATATTGTAATCTATGTCACTTACACCTTTTACAAGACAACAACTGCTTCCACAAGAAGAAAAACTAGAAATTGCACGTCATAAAAGCGAACTTTTTATAGGAATTCCCAAAGAAACTAGCTATCAAGAACGACGCATTTGTTTAACTCCAGATGCTGTAAATTCGTTAACATTTCATGGTCATCGAGTTTTAATAGAATCTGGCGCAGGAGAATCTTCTAGTTATTCTGACAAAGAATACAGCGATGCTGGTGGCGAAATTACCAATGATACTCAAAAAGTACTTTCCTGTCCTATTCTGCTAAAAGTAGAACCACCAACAATGGCAGAAATTGAAATGATGAACAACGGTTCAATAATAATTTCGGCAATTCAACTCAAAACTAGAAAAAAAGAATACTTTGAAGCGCTAACTAAAAAGAAAATTACCGCATTAGCATTCGAATATATTAAGGACGAAGATGGTTCTTATCCAGCAGTAAAATCACTTAGTGAAATTGCAGGAACAGCATCAATACTCGTTGCAGCCGAATTAATGATAAATAATCAATTCGGAAAAGGATTGTTATTTGGCAACATAACTGGCGTTCCACCAACCGAAGTTGTAATTCTTGGCGCAGGAACAGTTGGCGAATTTGCAGCCAGAACAGCAGTTGGACTTGGAGCAAGCGTAAAAGTTTTTGACAATTCAATAACAAAATTACGCAGGTTACAAAACAATTTAAACCAACGCGTTTTCACCTCAACCATTCAACCCAAAGCACTTTTAAAAGCACTTCGTCGTTGCGATGTAGCCATTGGCGCAATGCGAGGCAAAGATCGATGCCCAGTTGTGGTTACAGAAACCATGGTAGAACACATGAAAAAAGGCGCAGTAATTGTAGACGTAAGTATAGATACTGGCGGTTGTTTCGAAACTTCAGAAATTACCACTCACGAAAAACCAACCTTCATAAAAAACAATGTTGTTCACTATTGTGTTCCCAATATTCCATCGCGATATTCTAAAACGGCTTCGCTTTCTATCAGCAATATAATTACGCCATATCTCATTCAAATTGCCGAAGATGGTGGCATTGAAAGCGCACTTCGTTGCAACAAAGGACTCAAAAACGGAGTGTATTTATATCACGGAATTCTAACAAATAAAGCCATTGGCGATTGGTTTAACCTTCCAGATAGTGATATAAATTTAATAGTTTTTTAGTTTTTTAGTTTTTTTGGTAGCAAATAGCTTGGTCTTTATCTATTATGGCAATTCCTGCTGTACATTCCAATTTTATTAAAAAAAAAAATTTTTTTTAATAAAGATTTCCATTTCAATCAGGGCTAAATGACTAAGTCTTTCGCCTTTTTTCAAACTTTTTTCAAAACAATAATCATATAAAATTTTAAAAAACTACTTTTGCAAAAATATTTTTTTAAATGAAATTTTATCAACGATTTGCCTACTATTTAATCGGATTTGTAATTGGATGTTTCTTTGTTGCACTAGTACTTTCTGGCAAAGACACACGATGCAGTTATTTTCCTAACGCTCGAGTTTTAAACGACTTACGTAATAAACCATTTCAATACAGTATAGAAGCATCAAGAAAATTATCTGAAGATTGGATAGACACAATAGACATAAAAAATACCTTAACCTATGGCGACATAGATTTTGATAAAAGCAATAAAATATACGAAAAAGGAAAGCTGTATATTATTGAAGGTCAAACTACTAAAAAAGATACTATTACACTTAGAGTAATAAACTATAAAAGCAAAGCAGTTTTAGACGATATTATCCGAAAAAAATAAATTCTAAATTTACTAAATGAATCAACACGAAATAAAATTAAGAGTAATTCCTGCAACAGGTTTATTTGTAGCAATTTATTGTTTTTTCATTTGGCTTTCACAAGATTTTTATCCAGAAAATGCGTTTGGTTATGCACTATTTGGAGCATTTGTAATTGCAATATGTTTTTATTTCACTGTTACAGGAATGCAAACTGGAGAAGAATTTAACGAATCACTTAAAATAAAATTAAAATATGGAATGATGCCAACCGCACTTGTTGGTCTTGTATCGTTTGTTCTGTTAATAATTGTAACAGTTTATTTAACAATTCTGTATTCTAATATAAAAGAAAAAGAGCTAAAAGCATTTGGTAAAATAACAACTGGAGAAATAATTGCTGGCTATTCATTAACAGGTAAAAATGCAATAGGAGTTTACGATGTTACTGTAGAATATAGACTCGATGATGGAGAATTAATAAAAGCATATACAAGAGTTTCTCCACAAGAATTTTCAGATTATTATGTTGGAAAAGATGTAAATGTAATCTATTCCTCTAAAAATCATAAACTTATAGATTTATTGACTAATGATGATGAAATAAAAACATATCTAAAAGTTGACAATAAAGAAATTCAAATTAAAAATTTAATTAGATTATTAAGTTTAAATCAATCAGAAGCTGGAACATATTTAAATAGTATTTCCTATTCTTGGCAGTATAATTCTAGTAATAAAAGTTGGGAGAATAGACAAAAAGATATTCTTATTCAAATAGAATCTCAAAATTCTGTAAATTATATAACCACTAAATTTAGTCCCGAAAAATTAAATAGTGAAATAGATTCTTTAAAATTTAATCGAGTAGATTTATCACAATCTAAACCATTATCTGAAAGAGAAAAAATTATCACAAAATTAATAAGTTCAGATGGAACTTATGAAGATAATAAATTTTTATTACTAATAAAAACACTTCCAGTTGGTGGCGATATTCAAAAAATTGCAACTATTATAAATGTTTCTAAAAAATAAATATTGTATCTAATTTTGACTGCGTCGTTTTCTTTCTGTACCAATTAAGTCCAATTCTCTGTTAGTTTGTCCAGCAACCGAAGTATTCTCTTGAGCTCTTCTAATTAAGTAAGGCATCACATCTCTAACTGGTCCAAATGGTAAATATTTAGCATTATTGTAACCATTGGCAGCCAAATTGTAACTAATATTATCACTCATTCCATACAATTGACCAAACCATATTTTAGAATCATTTTTAGAAATGTTATTTTTCTGCATTAAATCCATCAATAAATACGAACTTTCTTCATTGTGTGTTCCTGCAAAAATTGCCATTCTGTCAATATGTTCCATCATGTATTTTACAGCAGCATCATAATTTTCATCTGTTGCTTCTTTACTTTTACAAATTGGTGTTGGATAACCTTTTTCTGCTGCACGTTTGTGTTCTTTTTCCATATACGCACCACGAACTAATTTCATTCCAATATGAAAATTTTCAGTTTTTGCAATTTCGTGCAACGATTTTAAATAATCTAATCTGTCCCAACGGTACATTTGAAGTGTATTAAAAACTATTGCTTTTTCCTTATTGTATTTTCGCATCATATTGGTAACTAGTTCATCGGCTGCATCTTGCATCCAACTTTCTTCACCATCAACCAATAAGGCAACATCTTTTTCGTGAGCTGTTTTACAAATTAATTCAAATCGTGCTACTACGCTATTCCATTCAGCAACTTCTTCATTTGTAAGTTGTTGCTTCTCTCCTATTTTGGTATATAAATCTAATCTACCCAACCCAGTTGGTTTAAAAACCGCAAACGGAATTGCTTTTCTTTCTTTGGCAAATTCAACTGTTTTTAAAGTCATTTCTAACGCTGCATCAAATTGTGCTTCTTCTTCTTTTCCTTCTACAGAATAATCTAAAACTGATGAAACGCCTTTTGTATACATTTTATCAACTACAGAAAGGCAATCTTGTTCATTGGTTCCGCCACAAAAATGATCAAAAACCGTAGCTCTAATTATTCCTTCAACTGGTAAATGTAATTTTAATGCAAAGTTGGTTAACGAAGTTCCTATTTTTACTAACCATTGATTAGCAATCATTTTGAAAAGAAAATAAGCTCTATTCAATTCATTTTTAGATTTTAAGGCAAATGCAACTTCGGTATTATTGAAAATTTTATTCATTAGAATTTTATAATTGCACAAATATAATAAGACTGAAATAAATATTTATTAAAATTAACCTTATTTTTAAGCTGTAATTTGATATTTATGCAATCAATTTTAGTTATTTTATATAATTTGGCATTAATTTGATTTAAGAATAAACGTTGTCTTTTAAATTTAAAACAACCCATTTTTTGTCACTATTCAATTTAAAAGTGCCAATGTGTTCTTTATTCCATTCTTGAGGAGAAATCAATGAAAGAAAATTATTTCCATCTTTACCTATATATAAGTGATAAATTTCTCCAATTACAGGTTCAAATGAAAATTTAGAATTGTAAACCAATTCGTTCCATTCATATTCTTTCATTAAATCTTCATATTGAGATTTAAGTTCGTTAAACTTATTTTCAAATATTTTATTTACATTGGTTACGCCTCTACTTTTCCAAGAAACTATATCATCAACTTTGATAATTGGCGCTCCAACACTTGTGGAATAAGGTAATAATGCAGCATTATATCCATCATTTTCATTATAAACAACATTATCTGGTCTTTTACTTTTAATCATTTTTTAACGTTTAGAAATTTTATTATTAGAAATTGATCGTTGCATATTACATTTAAAACGGTCAATTCCTTCAACACGTTTAGCCAAATGTTTAGTCTTGCAATTTTCAACTCGTTCGCGCCATAATTTATAACTTCTAAATTTTAGCTCTTTTTTCATCAATACTTTAACATTGTCTTCTGTTAATCCAAATTGAAATTTTATAGCATCAAATGGTGTTCTGTCTTCCCAAGCCATTTCTATAATTCTATCTATTTGAATATCAGATAAATTAACATCTTCTATTGGTGCGATAATTGGTTTCAAATTATTATTGTTTAACTTTTAAAGTAATTAATTAAACAAAAGTAATCATTTTTAATAGTATTTAAAAAATTTATTGAAAAAATAACTTATTTTTCACTTTACGGAGATAAAATAATATGCTTATTTTTGCATCAAATTTAAAGAGAGTATGCAACCAATTCCTGCCCAAAAGTTTTGATTTTTTCTTAAATTTAAATAAAATTTAAATTCATATTTTTTTGTTTACTTTTGTTTAATAATTTTTATATCAATAAATTATGGCAGTTTTAACAAAAACATTAGAAATTAAAGATCGTATCTTGCATTTAGATATGATTTTGCCTGTAAATTTTAAATCTAAAAAAGTAAAAATTATTATTACTTCTGATGATGATGTCGAATTAAAAAATCCTATTAAAAACTTAAAAGGAAAACTGCATTTATCTGATAAACAATATTCTGATATTCAAACTTTTTTAAATGAAGATAGATAATGTTTTTATTAGATTCTAATGTAATTATTGATTATTTAAGCAATAAACTTTCTGAAAATGGAATTGTTTTTTTAGAAAAAATTTTAGTTCCTCAAATTTCAGTTGTAACTCGTATAGAGCTTTCAATCCTTCCTAATGCAAGTTCAAATCATCTAAAAATTGTAAATGAATATCTTTCTTATTGTAAAATTTTTGATTTATCCGAAGAGGTAGTTTTAAAAGTTATAGAAATCAGAAAAAAATATAAGATAAGAGATTTTGATTCGATAATTGCTGCTACTGCTTTGGTAAAAAATCTAACAATAATAACTAATGACAAAGATTTTAATAATATTAAAAAATTAAAAGTCGTTAATCTTTATAAATTATCTTAATAAAAATTTAATGCAACCAATTCCTGCCAACGGATATTCAATTTATTTCAATGAAAATGGATATGACCAACTTAATAAAACCATTTCTGAAAATAATTATTCTTCTATTTTTATTTTAACAGACGAACATACTAACGAATTTTGTTTGCCTATATTATTACCAAATTTAGCCACAGAAATTAGCATAGAAATAATAGAAATTGAAGCTGGAGAAGGCATCAAAAACATTACAACTTGTTCTGAATTATGGTCAATTTTATCAGATTTAGGCGCAGATAGAAAAAGTGTTTTAATCAATCTTGGTGGTGGAGTTGTTACTGATATTGGCGGATTTATAGCTTCTACTTTTAAAAGAGGAATCGATTTTATTAATATTCCAACAACTTTACTTGGAATGGTTGATGCTTCAATTGGTGGAAAAAATGGTGTAGATTTAGGAAATCTTAAAAATCAAATAGGAACTATAAATGTGCCAAAACTTCTTGTAATTGATAGTTTATTTTTAGAAACTTTGTCGCAGCAAGAAATGAAATCTGGATTAGCAGAAATGTTAAAACACGGTTTAATTTATGATAAACTTTACTGGATGCAATTTTTAAATTTATCTGATATTGGTTTTGCCAATTTTGATACCTTAATATATAGATCAATTGAAATTAAAAACGAAATAGTAAAGCAAGATCCAACCGAAAACGGAATTAGAAAAGCATTAAATTTTGGTCACACACTTGGTCACGCAATAGAAAGTCATTTTCTAGAAACTAAAAATGCATTACTTCACGGCGAAGCAATTGCTATAGGAATGATTCTTGAAAGTTATATTGCCAAAGAAAAAAATTTACTACCTAACGATGAGTATATCGAAATAAAAACCGTTATAAAAAGTATCTATAAAGAGCATCTTTTTAGTGAAACCGACATCAATTTGATTATTGATTTACTAATTCACGACAAGAAAAATGAATATGGAAAAGTACAATTTGCATTAATTGAAAAAATTGGAAAAAGCATCTTAAATCAATCTGTTGAAAATGAATTAATTAGAAGTAGTTTTAACGATTATAAATCTTAACATTATTTTTATGTAAATTTTTGGTTTTCGCAAAATTTATTTTTTAAATTTGCCGTAATGATAAATAACAGCAACGCTACTTTTAATAATTTATTCTTACAAGATATTTCAAACGCTTTTAAAGTTTTGATAGCAACTTTCTTGATTATTGTTGAAACCACAGCGGCTTTATTTTTTCAAACCAACAAAACTGTTTCTATAAAATTGCCTATCATATATGCTAACATTAGAGTTTGAATTCTAAGTTAAATTTTCCATTTAATTTTTAATCCATTTGTAAATAAAACAAACTCAATGAATACTAAATATTTCGATTTAATAAATCAAACCTACTATTTTCCACAAGAAGAATTTACATTAAACAAAGACAATGCGCTTCAATTTCATAATATAGATTTAATGAAATTGGTAGAAGAATATGGTACACCTTTAAAGTTTACTTATTTGCCTCAAATTTCCAACAACATTAAAAGAGCCAAAAACTGGTTTAGAAATGCAATGGAAAAAAATAAATACGAAGGTAAATATTATTATTGTTATTGCACTAAAAGTTCTCATTTTCAATATATTATGAATGAAGCTTTTAAAAACAACATACACATAGAAACGTCTTCTGCTTATGATATTAATATTGTAGAAAATTTATTAGAAAACGGGAAAATTAATAAAAGTACTTTTATTATTTGCAATGGTTTTAAAAGAGATCAATACATTACTAATATTGCTCGATTAATAAATAATGGTCATAAAAATGCCATTCCAATTATAGATAATTACGAAGAATTAGATTTGCTTCAAGCGGAAATTAAAGGAAAATTTAAAATCGGAATTAGAATTGCTGCCGAAGAAGAACCAAAATTTGAATTTTATACTTCACGTTTAGGTATTGGTTACAAAAATATTGTTGCTTTTTACAAGAAGCAAATTCAAGAAAATGATAAATTAGAGTTGAAAATCCTTCACTTTTTTATCAATACAGGAATTAATGATACAGCTTACTATTGGAACGAATTAGTAAAATGTATCAAAGTATATATTGCTTTAAAAAAAGAATGCCCATCGCTAGACGGATTGAATATTGGTGGAGGTTTTCCTATCAAAAATTCATTGGCATTTGAATATGATTACCAATATATGATTGACGAAATTATCAATCAAATAAAAATTGCTTGTGAAGAAGCAGAAGTTGATGTTCCTAATATTTTTACAGAATTTGGTTCGTTTACTGTTGGAGAATCTGGTGGAGCAATTTATCAAGTTTTATATCAAAAGCAACAAAATGATAGAGAAAAATGGAATATGATTGACAGCTCTTTCATAACCACTTTACCTGATACTTGGGCAATTAACAAGCGTTTTATTATGTTGGCAATTAACAGATGGAACGATCAATATGAACGAGTTTTACTTGGCGGAATGACTTGTGATAGTGATGATTACTATAATTCTGAACAAAATATGAACGCTATTTATTTGCCTAAATACAATAAAGAAAAACCTTTATATATTGGATTTTTTAATACTGGAGCATATCAAGAAACTATCGGTGGTTATGGTGGTTTGCATCACTGTTTAATTCCTCAACCACAACATATTTTAATTGACAGAGACGAAAACGGAATTATTGCTACAGAAGTTTTTTCTGAACAACAAACCTCTGATGATGTATTGAAAATATTAGGATATACTAAAAAACAAGAAGAAATTTTAAATAAATAATACCAATAAATAATTTTGATTGTATTACAAAATAGTTTTTCTTTGAACAACTAACTACAAATAAATTTAATAATAACAGAATCTGAAATACTGAAATAAATTCAGCATAAATAATTCAGATTAAAACTAAAAAAATGAGTAAAGGACCAATTAGCCAGTTTATTGAAAAGCATTATTTGCATTTTAATTCGGCATCATTAGTAGATGCAGCAAAAGGTTATGAAGATCAATTAGCCAAAGGTGCCAAAATGATGGTAACAATGGCTGGAGCAATGAGCACAGCCGAAATTGGAAAGATTTTTGCAGAAGTAATTCGTCAAGATAAAGTGCACATAATTTCTTGTACTGGAGCCAATCTTGAGGAAGATATTATGAATTTAGTAGCACATTCTCACTACGAAAGAGTTCCAAATTACAGAGATTTAACTCCTCAAGAAGAATGGGATTTACTAGAAAGAGGATTGAATCGTGTTACTGATACTTGCATTCCAGAGCACGAAGCTTTTAGACGTTTACAAAAACATATTTATGCCATTTGGAAAGATGCAGATGATAAAGGTGAACGTTATTTTCCTCACGAATTTATGTATAAAATGTTACTTTCTGGCGTTTTAGAAGAATACTACGAAATAGATTTAAAAGACAGTTGGATGTATGCTGCGGCAGAAAAAAACCTCCCAATTATTGTTCCAGGTTGGGAAGACAGTACCATGGGAAATATTTTTGCATCGTATGTAATTAAAGGAGAATTAAAAGCTTCTACAATGAAATCTGGTATAGAATATATGGTTTTCTTGAGCGATTGGTATCCAAAAAATAGCGCTAATGGAGTTGGTTTTTTCCAAATTGGTGGTGGAATTGCAGGTGATTTTCCAATATGTGTAGTACCAATGTTGTATCAAGATATGGAAATGACAACAGTGCCTTTTTGGAGCTATTTCTGTCAAATTTCCGATTCTACAACTAGTTATGGTTCGTATTCTGGAGCAGTTCCAAACGAAAAAATTACTTGGGGAAAATTAGATATTACTACTCCAAAATTCATAATAGAATCAGACGCAACAATCGTTGCACCACTTATATTTGCTTATTTGTTAGATTTATAAAAGACTGAAATTGTATGAAAAGAGTTATTGTTGATTACGCAAAATTAACCGGAGATATTTTAAACCTATTGGTAGAAAAATTTCCAGAAGGTTATGACGATTCTGATATTATTCGTTTTAGAAATGCTCAAAATGAGTTAATTGAAGCTGTTGAAGTCAAAACTGACGATACTATTTATTTAGTTAAAGTAAGTACAAAACTGGCCAGCAGAATGGAAAAATACGATGAGGAAGACGATATAGATTCTGTAATTGAACCAATTATTCCAGTTGCTGGATTGGATGATGATGAAGATGCAAGTGATGACGAAGACGAAGAGATTGATTTATTAAAAGACAAAGGTGGATCTGACGAAGGTGATGATTCTGAAGATGATGATGACGATTTTGACGAAGAACCATCAGATAATTTTGATGACGAAGAAGAAGAAGATTAAATTGATGTACGATGTTTGAAATACGAAATACGAAGTTTTAAGTGTAATATTTTCAAATGTGTTTAAATATTTAAAATCCCAAATTCCAATATTTATAGGAATTTGGGATTTTTTGTATTTTAAATTTTTAATTGACATTTATTTTGCTCAATTTTTCACATTACTCCAATTAATCGAAGGTTGAATAGTTTTTAAAGCATCAATATCTCTTTTAAATTTATTATTTAATTTTACAACTGTGTCACACCTTTTATCTTGATCATTAAAATAAATATTCCCAATATATGTGATTTCACCTTTTTTAATTTCATAAGGAATTGAAAATCCTCCGATTTTAACTTCATAATTTCCAGCTCTAAAAATACTAATACTAGCCAATCTAACACTAGATATTTCAAAATCACCAACTGGTCTTTTAATTGCAAACAAATAAGTTCTACCATCATCTAATTGACCGATTTGATTTCTGTCTATTTCAAATTCTTGTGACTTATTATATTGAAGTTTAAAAAAGTATCCATCAAAATTGGGTTTATTTGTTGGAAAAGTTACAGAACCTACAAGTAATCCGTTTTCAGAAGATTTAGTAAAATTCATAGGTTTACTTGGTAGACTTGCAACAGCGCAACTTTGAACTAAAATAATTGTTGAAAATAATACAATTGATAAAGTAGTAATTTTAAATAATTTATTTTTCATTTAGTTAAATTTGATTTTTAAATTTCATTTTTTTTTAATAAGCCAACTTTCTACTCCTAACTCCTAACTTCCTACTTTCTATTTACAAGTATCTTTCCTCAAAAATTCGCTGATGATGATTCTGATGTCCAATAATTATAAAACCTGCTGCTCTAACTGACATTGGTTTGTTAGATGCAGTTCCAATTCTTAGCATTTCTTCTTCAGTAAAATCTTTAAAAAGTAATAATGTTGAATGTCTTACAGCAGATAATTCAGTAAGCAAACTCATTAAAGTTCTATTATTTCCTTTGGCGACTTTTGCATAATCATTTTCTTCAAATCCTGGTAAAGCAGTTTTATCATTTCTTGCAAAACATAATGCTCTGTAACTAAAAATACGTTCAGCATCAATTAAATGCTGAATAATATCTTTAATTGTCCATTTTCCTTCTGCGTAAGCGTAATCGTGCTTGTCCATTGGAATATCTTGCACAAATCGAATGAATCTGTGTAACGAAATTTCTAATTCTTCTTGTAAAACTTCGTCTTTTAAAGTTGATAAATATGGTTTGTACCAATCGCCATATTCATTAGATTGTAATTGATTTGCTCTGTTCATAGTTTTTTATTTAATTTTTTAAGCCGAATTTCTACTAGCATTTGTATTGCCAAATAAGGAACGTGTAACTAGTTTTTCAAAAATAGCAAGCAATTTTTCATCCTTACTTCCACTCTTTTTAATTTCATTAATTCTTGACAATGCATATTGCTGAATTGTCAATAAAGGTAACACAATATTCTCTCGCATTGTAATAGAAGCTTTTCCATCTGGATAATTTTCCATTAATTCGTTGTGATTGGCAATTTTTAATAATAATCGTTTAGTTTCTAAAAATTCATCATAAATTATTTGCCAAAATTCGCCAAATTCAGAATCATTTTTTATGTATTGTGTTACAGGAAAATAACATTTAGCCAAAGACATCATACTGTTTTCTAATAAGGTTTTGAAAAATAATGAATTGTTAAATAATGTTTGCACTTCTTCCCATTGATTGGTATCTTCAAAATATTTTAATGCAGTTCCAACTCCAAAAAAACCTGGAACATTCTGCTTCATCTGACTCCAAGAACCAACAAAAGGTATAGCTCGCAAGTCGGCAAAGTTTAATTTATTATCAATATTTCTCTTGCTTGGACGACTTCCAATATTGGTTTTAGAATAATAATTTAACGTGCTCATTTGCTCCAAATAAGGAATAAACTTGGGATGATTTTTAAAATTCAAATATTTTTGATAACCAATTAATGCCAATTCATCAATTAAAGATTTGTCTTTTTCTGATAAATTATTTTGCTCTTTACTAAAAATTTCATTTGAAACTCCAGCACTTAAAAGATTTTCTAAATTGTATCTACACGAATCTAAAGTTCCAAAATTAGAACTAATTGTTTGACCTTGAATGGTTAATTGAATTTCTCGATGTTCAATATTTGTTCCTAAAGAAGCATAAAATTTATGAGTTTTTCCGCCACCACGTGCTGGTGGACCACCACGACCATCAAAAAATATAACTTCAATTCCGTATTTTCTAGAAATTTTAGTAATTGCTTCTTTAGCTTTAAAGATTCCCCAATTTGCCATTAAATAGCCACCATCTTTTGTTCCGTCAGAGAAACCTAACATTACTGTTTGTTTATTTCTTCTATTTTTCAAATGATTTTTATAGGTTTCATTGCTATACAATTGTTCCATAATTGCATCTGCGTTATGCAAATCATCAATTAATTCAAAAAGTGGAACTATGTCTACAGTTGGATTTTCCCATTTGCAAAGTTTAAAAAACATCAATGTTTCCAATACATTTAAAGCACTTTCGTTGTTACTTATTATGTATCGGTTTGCTCCTAGTTCGCCATTTTTATCTTGAATTTCTTTAATCGCAACTATAGATTCAATGGTGTTTTTTGTCATTTCATCGTCAAAATCATCTGTAGAAATTGTTTCAGAAATTTTAGAAAGAAACACAAATCGTTCTTCATCAGATAAAGAAAAATAATTTTTTAAATCAGAATTTTTACTTTCCAAATGACTAAAAATTGTTTTAATTACTTGATTGTGAATTTTACTGTTCTGACGAATATCTAAAGATGCAAAATGAAATCCGAAAGTGTTGACTTTATTTATTAAGTCAATAATTTCATCAATATAAAGTGACTGATGTTTATCTATGCAAATAGTTTTGACCAAATTTAGTTTATCTTTAAGTTCAGGTAAAGTTATGTAAATACTTCCATCAGAATAAAATACAGATCGATATAATTTATTTTCAATTTCTTGAATAATAATTTCAATTCCAGAAAAAGTTAATTTTCTTCTTAATTTTCTAATGTCATTATAATAACATTTCAAAATTGAAGTTCGTAATTTATTGGCAACTTTTAAAGTTATTTCTGTTGTTACAAATGGATTTCCATCTCTATCACCACCAGGCCAAAATCCTAGATTGATTATTGAATTTTTAATAGCTTTTTCTTGATAAATATTCTTTTGCAAAAATTGAATCATTTCACCACTAGTTTGATAAAATACGTTTTCCAAATACCAAATTAAACTTACAGCTTCATCAAGTGGCGTTGGTTTTTCTTTTTTTATAAAAGGTGTTTTACCAAGTTGTGCTAGCAATTCTTTTATTTTAGATAGATTATTTTCTCTAATTGCATCTGTTAAATCGGTTATAATTCCTAATACAGAACCAGGATAAAATTGTGTTGGATGCGCTGTTAATACTGTTCTTACGTTGAAATTTTCTAAAAAATGCAACAACTCATTTTGCTTATTTTCTGCTTCAACTTTGTCTTTAACTTCTCTAAGCGAACCATTTCCTTCCAAGTTATTTACAACAGAAAATGCTGCGTCTTCAATAGCATCAAAAAGTACAATTTGACGTTCTACATATTGAATAAATTTAAAAAGTAAATCGATTTTTTCTTCCTCAGAAACTGTTCCTAAATACTTCTCAGAAAAAGAATTTACAATTTCAATTGGACTAAAATTATTCTTTAAACCAGTATCACAAACTTCTGAAAAAAGTGGCAATAAAACTCCTGTATTGTCAATAGAATCAAATGGTAAAGTAATAAATACACTGTTGTATATTTGATATTTAGAAATTACATTTTCGTTGTAGCGTTCTATTTTGGGAAGTGTATACATAGTTTATTTTTTATTATCTGTAATTCCAATTATAACACCAAAATCGCCATCTGTTTGAATCCAATTTACTTTAGGACAATACGTTCTAGAAACAAATCCGTCTAAATATAAAGCATTTTTGCATCCTTTACTTTTGAAAAATTGGGCAAAATCATAAAAATTTATTTCCTTTTTAGACATTGCAAAAATCACTTCATTGTTTGGTAAAACTCCTACTCCATTTCTAATGTTTAAATTAATTGATTTTTCATTAAATGAAGCATGAATTTCTCCATTAATTACTAACATTGGTCCAGATTGTGTTGCGTATTTAACATGATTATTTTGAATATAATCTTCTGTTTTACAAATAATTGGTATGTTTTTATCTGTCAAATAAAAAACTCCATTAGGTTTTAAATAGAAATTTCCATTTCCGTTTAACGTGTCAATTTTACTTTTTATAACATTGTTTTCTATAAATAAACCTTGTGGTGAATGGTCTTTTTTATACATTCCGCCATTAGTAGCAAACAATAATTTTTGTTTTTTTGTTTTTAAATACTTCTTAACATTTTCAATACTTCCAAAATTTATTCCTTTATCGTTTTTATAATACAATATAATTGTCTCAAGCTTTGTATTTACTGTATAAAAAACGAAATTTTCATCCTCATTTTTAAACTTAAATTGAAGTAAAAAGAAAGTAACAAACACAACTGAAAATAAAAGTAAAATTCGTTTTTTCATTGTAATGGATTTGAATTTTAAAGATACAAAAAAACCTCATTCGCCGAAACTAATGAGGTTTTAAAATTTTAGAGAAATTTAATTATTAAATATCTTTAAATATAGTGTGCATTAAACGTTTTTTATCATTGATGCTTTCTTCTAATGAAATCATAGTTTCTGTTCTGTAAACGCCTTCAATATCGTCAATCATAAAGATAACATCTTTTGCATGTTTTGTATCTTTAGCTCTAATTTTACAGAAAATATTAAATTTTCCTGTTGTTACGTGTGCAACAGTTACAAACGGAATTTCGTTAATTCTTTCTAGAACAAATTTAGTTTGCGATGTATTGTTAAGGAAAACGCCAACGTAAGCTATGAAAGAATATCCTAATTTTTCGTAGTCTAATGTTAATGAAGAACCCATAATGATTCCTGCATCTTCCATTTTCTTTACTCTAACGTGAACAGTTCCAGCAGAAATAAGTAATTTTTTTGCTATATCTGTAAATGGAATTCTAGTGTTATCAATCAACATATCTAAGATTTGATGATCTACTTCATCTAAACGGAATTTACTCATAACTTGTAATTTTTAAAGTTGTTTTATTTATAACGCAATATATATACATTTTATTTAATAAAAAAAGAAAAAAGTTAAACTTTTTTCAAACCATTAACAAAAATTAAATTATTATCTAAATAAAAATTTGCTTTTTGATTAATTTTCGGAATATTATCTTCATTATCTGAATACAACTTTCCTTTTGCATCGTGCTCTAAATGTGAAAAAAGATTTTTTAAATCTCCTATTTCAGATATATAAGCGTTGAATACTATTTTATTATCAAATAATTCTTCTTTATATTGAATTGCAAAATTCGTAATTATTTCTTTACCATCATAATTTATTTTGACATTTTTGTAAAAAATATCATAAAAACAGACTTTATTTTGAGGAATTAATAAATAATTATCTAATTCGTTATTAACTACATCGTTATCGTAAATAAATTGCAAACCACTTAATATTGATATAAAAATCATTTCTCTAGTTTTTTCTCTGTTATAATCGTTTGGAAAATGACCAGCTTCGAATAAAATTGTTGGAATATTTAACGATTGAAACTTATCGCCAATGCAATTTAAATTAAAACCATCATCAAATCGACCAACTTGATTTGGAATATGCTTTTGCAATTCAGTATTCATTGCAAATATAATAGATGCAGCACTTTTTCTAACTTCATTATATTCTTTACTTTCATTAAAAGATGGTGCTAAAAACGAAACAGTTGCAGGTTTTCCTGTGTCTGAAACTCCAAAAATAGTTCTTTGATCGTGCAAATTGAAACAGAAATTTGGATTGAAGTCATCAAACATTTGTCTTAACAAAATACTTTCTGGTTGAGAAAGAGTTACTGAATCTCTATTTAAATCAACTTTATTTGCATTTTCACGAGTATAAAACTTTGCGCCATCTGGATTTAGCATTGGAAGAATACAAAATGTAATTTTTTTTAATAATTTGTTAGCAAATTCAGAGTCAGAATTTAAAAAATTAATAAAATCAAAAACAGCTTTGGTAGTTGTACTTTCATTTCCGTGCATTTGCGACCACATAAATACTTTAACTTTTCCAGAACCAATTTGATACATATATATTGGTTTTTCTAAAACAGAATTCCCAATTATCGTAACGTGTTTTTTATTGATTTGATTTATTAAAATTGGTTCAATTTCTTGTAAAGTTATGTAGCGTCCAAAAAGACTTTGCTGTTTATATTGAGAAAATAAATTTCTAAAATTCATTGAATAGTATTTGATGTTACAAAAGTAAACAAGTTTGAAATTACAATTGTAAACAATAAATCATTCGTTATAATTTACATTTGTAACCTATTATTAATGGTTTTAGTAGCTTTAGTTAATCTGAATTTTGGTAAATATTACAAATGTCATTTTATAATATTAATTTATTTAATTTCAGTTAGTTACTATTGATTATATAAAGTAAAATCAATAGTTATTTGTTATTATTTTGTTATTTTACAATTGTAAATTTGTAAAATCAATAAAAGTAATTTACATTTGTAACTCGTAATAATTAATGCAAATTACAATGGTAAATACAGATGATTTTATAAAACGATTGGAAATACTATTTGATTATTATACCATTTCTTCCTCTAGTTTTGCCGATAAAATTGGTGTACAACGATCGAGTTTATCTCACCTACTTTCAGGTAGAAACAAACCAAGTTTAGATTTAATATTAAAAATTATAGCTGTTTTTCCAGAGGTAGATTTGTACTGGATTTTAAACGGAAAAGGAAGTTTTCCTAAAAATAATAATAGTGAAAATATAATTTCTGATGCAAAAAAAACAGAAACTTCTACCCTATTTAATTTTCCAACTGAAGATATTGAAGAATTAAAGAAAGTAAAAAAATCTGATATTGAAGAAAATGTTATAGAATCTAAATTAGATAATAATTCATATTCTAGTAAAATTGTTGATAAAATTGTGTTTTTCTATACTGATGGAAGTTTTAAAGAATATATAAGATAGGATTTTAATTTACCTTAAAATCATTTTCAGAAACTTTTCCTTTAACTCCAGAAAAATGTTTCAGTAAAATTTTTAAATCTTCTTCATAATTTCCCGATGGTTTTAATTCGTTTCCAATTGAAACCTGTTTCTTTCCAAAATCAAATGCTACAGGAATTATAGGAACATTTGCTTTAAGCGCAATAAAATAAAATCCAGATTTAATTTCTGTTACTTTTTTACGTGTTCCTTCTGGCATAATTGCAAGGCGAAGTTCGTTATTGGTTTCAAATATTTTTGCAATAGCATCAACTTTGTTTAAATTTCCTACTCTATCTATAGGTTTTCCGCCCATATATCTAAAATACCATCCAAAAGGAAATTTGAATAATTCTTTTTTAGCAATGTAATGCATTGGAATTTGAGTGATTCCACGAGTAAAAAACCCGAGATAAAAATCGTGCCAACTAGTGTGAGGCATCACCATTAATACACATTTCATTGTTGATTTATCAATTGTTCCAACAATTTTCCAACCCATTACTTTAAAAAAAATAAATTTATAAAGCCATTTTTTCATCTAATATATTTTGTGTAAATTTAGCATAAATATAGACTTATCATAAACAAACTGTATGTTAGCCAAATTTCTTAGTTTTTTTATTCCAATTAATGTTACTAAAAAAAAATCTGCAATAAGTAAATCTATAGAAGTTACTTGGAACAATGGTCAGTTGGTTTTAGATTCACAAAATACAAATTATTCTTATGGCAGTTTGCAAAGAATTCTGCGTAAAGGATTGAAATATATTGGATTTGAACGAATTAAAAGTTTTGAAAATATATTAATTCTTGGTGTTGCTGGCGGAAGTGTAATTAAAACTTTGGTTGATGAAATTAAATTTAAAGGCAAAATAACTGGTGTTGAAATTGACTTAGAAATTATACAAATTGCCAATGAATATTTTAAATTAAACGAAATAAAAAATCTAGAAATTAGTATTGATGATGCCTTTGAATATGTTTTAAAAACCAAAGATAAGTATGATTTAATTGTAATAGATATTTTTCAAGATACTACAATGCCCAATTTTTTGTTTGAAGATTTTTTTATAAATAGAATTAATTTCTTATTGAATTTTAACGGATTTATTTTATTTAATACAATGGTTATCAACGAGAAAGAACGAATTAGAAATATAGATTACAAAAAGAAATTTGATAAAAATTATTCGGTTAGAATGTATCCAAAAGTAGAAGATCACAACGAATTATTTACCATTAAAAAGCTAGTTCTATGAAACATTTTTTAAAGAAATTATTACTTGGAAAAGTTACTAGAATTGAAAGAACTAGCAGTAGTTTTAATCCAATTCAAAAAAGAATTTTAAATATTCGTGCCATTTGGAACAACGATCATCAGTTTGATAACGGAATTGAAAAAATTGTTAGACTATTTCTTTCTATTTCTCAATTGCTTTTTCCTGGAGTTTATATTAAATATCTTGCAAATAAAAAAGGTAGCGAATATCAAGACTTGGCAATGGATTTTTATGTTTTATTGAAAGTTGCTTTGCCAAT
Source organism: Flavobacterium sp. (assembly GCF_043760115.1). GTDB lineage: Bacteria > Bacteroidota > Bacteroidia > Flavobacteriales > Flavobacteriaceae > Flavobacterium. The sequence goes on along the minus strand of NZ_JAYUPK010000007.1, from coordinate 2,044 downwards.
TTATATTCTAATTTACCATTTACAAGAATATAAAATTGTAATTTATTTTATGGTTTATTTATTGCTGGAAACCGTTTTTTACATTCCAACTTTAATTTTTGCATCCGATTTATTTTCTAGACCAAGATCATACAAACGTTCTATGTTATTGCTTTTCTTTAATTATATAGAAATTGTAATATCGTTTGGCGTTTTATATACTTTGGGTGAGAATATGAATATGCCTTTTCAAACTTGGTTTGATCCAATTTATTTTAGTATAATAAGTTCAAATTCAATTGGTTTTGGCGATTATTATCCAGTTTCAACCTTTGGGAAAGTATTGGTAAGTATTCAAGCAATGTTCTTTTTATCGTTTGTAGTATTGTTTTTAAACTTTTTTTCTACAAAAGTAAAAAGTAAAGGATACTTTGATAATGAAGAAATGGAATAATAATTTAGTGTATCATTTTTCTAGCTTTTTCTATATCTTCAAGCGTATCAATTCCAATTCCGATGTGATTGGTTTCAACCATTTTAATACGTTTTCCAAATTCTAGATAGCGTAATTGTTCTAGTTTTTCTGACGCTTCTAATGATTTCATTGGAAGTGAATAAAAATCTAAAATAGCTTGTTTTCTAAATGCATATATTCCGATGTGTTGAAAATAGCGAACTCCAACATTTTTTTCTCTTGCATACGGAATTACAGAACGTGAAAAATACAAAGCAAACTGATTTTGGTCTACAACAACTTTGACATTATTGGGATTATTAATTTCGTATTCGTTTTTAATTTCTCTCATTAACGATGCTAAATCTACTTTATTATCAACATCATTTTTAAAAACTTGTATCAATTTTTCTAAAGGTTCTTTATTGATAAAAGGTTCATCACCTTGAACATTTACAACTAAATCAACATCAATATTTTCGATAGCTTCGGCAATTCTATCACTTCCTGATTCGTGTTCTTTTATTGACATTATTGCTTTTCCACCATTGGAAATTATTTGGTCAAATATTAAAGTGGAATCTGTAACCACAAAAACATCATCAAAAAGATTTGTTTCAATTGCAGCTTGATAAGTTCGTAGAATAACCGTTTTTCCACCTAAATCTTGCATGAGTTTAGCAGGAAATCTTGTAGAAGCATATCTGGCAGGAATTACAGCAATTATTTTCATTTTTTTTAGTTGTGGGTTTTGAGTTATGAGTTTTGCGTTATGAGTTATGAATTTAGGTTGATTAAATATTATTTACAAACTAGGAAACTCATAACGCATAACTCAAAACTCACAACTATTTAAATTTTTTAAAAATCCAATAAACAAATCCAAAGATAGTAACTACAAGTACAATAGCAAGTATTGGAAAGAAAATTGCTAATGAACTTAATGTAATTGCAGTTCCTGTTTCGGCAGTAGAAACTAATGGATTTCCAATTCCTGCGGTTTTTACAGAAGAAGCTAATCGTGTCATTGTTGTCATTCCTTGCATTGCAGAAGCTGTTCCACCACCAGCAATTATGGCTAAAATTGTAGTTAATGTAGGTGAAATATCTACTAGTGTTGATGCCATTACTACAAATCCTGCAAGTGCAGCTAATGGTGTTGCAATTGTATCTAATAAATTATCTATAAAAGGAATATAATAGCCGAAAATTTCGAAAATCATTGCTGCGCCAAAGCTTATTAATGCAGGTAAACCACCAATCCAAAGCCAATTATCATTGAGTGAAACTACATTGAAATAGGATGCCAAACTTAAAGCAAAAATTGGCAAAAAAACTCTTAATCCTGATGCAGAAGCAAGTCCTATTCCGAGAAATAATGATAAAAGTAATTGTGTAGTCATTTTTTTTGTTGTGGGTTTTGGGTTGTGAGTTGTGAGTTTTTAAATGAATATTATTTTAAAATTATTTTTACAATTGCTATTATTTTAAATTGACTTTTGAAATTGAAATTGATTTTTGAAATTGATTTTTGAAATTGAAAACTAGTGTTATAATCCTTCGACTGCGCTCAGGAAGACAAAGCAACTTAAATTTTAAATTATTTTTACA
>NZ_JAYUPK010000006.1:0-10618 GCF_043760115.1 Flavobacterium sp. | reverse complement strand
TTTACTTAAATAACAATTTCTCCATTAATAATTACGGTATCAATCAAATTACTTCCAAACGCATAAGGCAATTCATAAAAAGAGTTAACTTGCTTACTAATAATTAAATTAGCTTTTTTACCTAAAGTAATACTTCCATAATCATTTTCAATTCCCATTGCATAAGCACCATTTAGTGTTGCTGCATTTATGGCTTCTTCTGGAGTCATTTTCATTTTTATACAAGCTGTTGCAACTACAAAATTCATATTTCCTGATGGTGTTGAACCAGGATTAAAATCAGACGCCAATGCTAAAGGTAAACCAGCACCAATAATTTTTCGTGCTGGCGTATATGGAATACTTAAAAAATAAGAACAACTTGGCAATGCAACTGGCATCGTATTAGAATTTTTTAAAGTTTCAATATCTTCATCAGATAAAACCTCTAAATGATCTACAGATAGTGCGTTATTAGTTACAGCAGCTTTAATTCCGCCAATAATAGTAAACTGATTAACGTGTACTTTCGGAATTAAATTATATTTTTTACCAGCTTTTAAAATTTCTTCCATTTCATCTACAGAAAAATATCCTGTTTCACAAAAAACATCTATATAATCTGCCAAATTTTCTTGAGCAATTTTAGGCAACATTTCATTAATTAGTAAATCTATGTATCCTTTATGATTGTCTTTATATTGTAATGGAAAAGCATGCGCACCGAGAAAAGTTGCTTTTATTTTTACAGAATATTTTTGAGATAATTTTTTAATTACTCGCAACATTTTTAGTTCACCTTCAACCGTTAAACCATAACCCGATTTTATTTCTACTGCTCCAGTGCCAAGTTTCATAACTTCTTCCAATCTTTTTTTAGATTGATTGTAAAGTTCTTCTTCGCTGGTTTCATTAAGTTTATTTGCCGAATTTAAAATTCCGCCACCACGATTTGCAATTTCTTCATAACTCAATCCATTTATTCTATCAACAAATTCTTGTTCACGATTTCCTGCATACACAATATGAGTATGACTGTCGCACCAAGCAGGAAGAACAACTTTTCCTGATGCATCAATTGTTTTGTCAAATATATTTTTTGGATAATTTTCCATCAATCCAAAATCGGAAATCACATCATTTTCAAATACTAAATAGGCATTCTTTAAGCTTGGAAGAACTGCCATTTCACTGCCAGAAATCTTTTCTACAGAAGCATCTCTTATTTGTAATAATTCTTGAATATTGATAATTATGGTTTTCATTGATAGATTTTCAGTAAAATTAGTATGAAAATAATAAATATTCCTAAATTTATAAAAAATTTCAGTTTTGTGAGAAAAATTAAATATAAAAAAGTTAAAAAGGTAGTTCCAAATCTTTTAGAATATACAGGAATTCATAAAAATGTTTCATCAGAAATGCAATTGTTTGTATACGATAATGAAACTTTGGAAGAGGTTAAACAATTTACATCTAGCGAATTACAACAATGTTTGGATTATAAAAAAGTAAATTGGTTAAACGTTCACGGATTAAATGATAACACATTAATTCAAGAAATTGGGAAGCATTTTAATGTAGATAATTTTATTTTAGGCGATATTTTAAATACTACTAAAAGAACAAAACTTGATGAATACAAAGAAGTTTTATTTTTTAGTGTAAAATCAATTTTGCCAGTAGAAGATTCTAATACAATATCTGTAATACAAATAAGTTTTTTACTAAAAAAAGGTGTTTTAATATCATTTCAAGAAAAAAGAAGTGATTTTTTTACCCATATACGAGAAAGAATTAGAACACATTCTGGAATTGTAAGAGAGAAAAAAGCCGATTATTTATTATATTTATTGTTAGATGCAGTAATGGAAAATTTCTATATTACTATAGAAAGTGAAGAAGATAAAGTTGAGGAATTAATAAATTTATCTAAAACTAATAGTAATCCTTTGGTTTTAGAGCAAGTTGAAAAACATAGAGACAATTATAATTTTTTAAAGCGATCTATAATTCCGTTGCGCGATTCATTGTATGCCATAAAAAATATAAAAGATGATGATATTTTTAATGAAATTGAAGATAAAAATTTCACTTTCTTTGATAGATTGCATCAAAAAGCGTTAGAACTTTTAGAACAAATAGAATATGATTTAACCACACTTGATAGTGTTTCTAGCTTTTATTTTTCTACGCAAAGTCATAAAATGAACGAAGTAATGAAAACGCTAACAGTAGTTTCTGTTTTCTTTATGCCATTAACTTTTATTGTTGGAGTGTACGGAATGAACTTTGACAACATGCCCGAATTACATTGGAAATATGGTTATTTTATGATAATTGGGTTTATGGTTTTGCTTCTTGCTGGTATGGCTTATTATTTTAAGAAGAAGAAATGGTATTGAAAGTAAGTTGACACGAATTTTTACTAATTATAAATTTTACTAATTTCTGTACTTTGTCAAAAGATTTCATTTAATAATTCGTGAAAATTCGTGAAATTCGTATGAAATCAATTTGATAACGTAAAGGTTTTACTCTTCAATTTCCTCAACACAATCATTTCTTAAAACAGATTTTAAATAAATAAATCCAATAATTCCTGCAACTATAGATGAAATTAAAATCATAATTTTAGAATTATCAATATGTTCTGCATCAGAAAAGGCGAGTAGTGTAATAAAAATTGACATTGTAAAACCTATTCCACCAAGAAAACCTACGCCAATAATTGCTTTCCAATTGATGTCTTCTGGAAGTTTACAAATTTTTAATTTTACCGATAAATAACTAAAAAGAAAAATGCCCAAAGGTTTTCCAATAATTAATCCCAAGGCAATTCCAATTGTGTAGTTGTGTGAAAGTGCATAATGCCAATCTGAATTTAATATTAAAGCTGTATTGGCTAAGGCAAATAATGGAAGTATAAAAAATGCTACTGGAAAATGCAAAAAGTTTTGCAAAATTATAGAACCCGATTTTTTATCGCCATTGCTAAACGGAATTGCAAATGCTAATAAAACTCCAGTTACAGTTGCATGAACACCAGAATTTAGCATAAAATACCACATAAAAACGCCACCAATTAAGTATGGAATTAAGTTATGAACTTTTAATCTGTTGAGAAGTAACAATAATCCAAAAATGGATAATGAAATTAATAAATTCATCCAAATTAATGTTTTGGTATAGAAAATGGCAATAATTAAAATTGCTCCCAAATCGTCAATAACTGCCAAAGCAGTTAAAAAAACTTTTAAAGATGTTGGAACTTTGTTTCCTAATAAAGACAAAATTCCTAAAGCAAATGCAATATCAGTTGCAGTTGGAATTCCTATTCCAGATTGTGTTGATGTACCAGAATTTAAAAGTAAAAATAGTCCAGCTGGAAGTAACATTCCGCCAAGCGCAGCAGAAAAGGGTAATAATGCATTTTTAATATCCGAAAGTTCTCCGTTGTAAATTTCTCGTTCTAATTCTAACCCAATTAGCAAGAAGAAAATAGTCATTAATCCATCATTAATCCAATGAACTAAACTATGACCTTGAAATTGTGTTTGCCAAAATGCTAAATAATTTTCTCCAAAAACAGTATTAGCAAGAAATAAAGATAGCATTGTGCAAAAAATTAAAGTTAAACCACCAGCTTTTTCGCTATGAAAGAAGTTATTGAATATTCTGGTTACTTTCATTTTTTATATTTGAAGTAAAGATAAAAAAAATCCTGCAAAATTATTTGCAGGATTTTCATAATGTTTTATATTTTTAATCATTAACTTTTTCTAATTGTCCTATTTTTTTCCAATTAGGATCAATATTTAAAGCAACACCAATATAAATTTCTTTATTAGTTAATTTAAAAGCAGTTCCTTTTCCTAATTCAGCATTAACTTCAGATGGTGTTAATTTGTACATAGCACCAGTTATTGGATCTACAATTATTCCTATTAATCCTCCAAAAAGTAAATTTCCAATGTACCATGCATTAAATTTTCTAGTCAAAGTAATTTCATAAGTCTGATAACCTTCTAGTTTAATTTTAACATTGTGAGATTTTTTTCTTTCTAATTTTGTTTCAAAAGGAGTACTTCCAACTTGTTTATCGTCAAGAAAAACATAAGCGGTTGAAGGATTACTTGTAAATTTAACAGTTTGTTTAGATCCAGAAACAATAGTTGCACAACTCGTTAGTAAAAATGTTAATGATAATGCACCAAAAATAATAGATTTTTTCATAAAAAAAGGTTTTAAAATTTAATGTTAATAATTATTTTATAAATGTAGGAATTTATTTTAAACTACCAACCATTTCTTCTGGTTTTACCCAATTATCAAAATCTTCTGCTGTAACATAACCTAAACGAACAGATTCTTCTTTAAGTGTAGTTCCGTTTTTGTGCGCAGTTTGTGCAATTTCTGCCGATTTGTAATATCCAATTTTGGTATTTAATGCGGTAACCAACATTAATGAATTATCTACTAATTCATTTATTCGTTTGTAATTTGGTTCAATTCCGCTAGCGCAATGTTCGTCAAATGAAAGACAAGCATCGCCAAGTAATCGTGCAGATTGAAGAAAATTAGCAGCCATTACTGGTTTAAAAACATTTAATTCATAATGTCCTTGCATGCCACCAACTGTAATTGCAACGTCGTTTCCAATAACTTGTGCGCAAACCATTGTTAATGCTTCGCATTGTGTTGGATTTACTTTTCCTGGCATTATTGACGATCCAGGTTCGTTTTCTGGAATTATAATTTCTCCAATTCCAGATCTTGGTCCAGATGCTAACATTCTAACATCATTGGCAATTTTATTTAAAGAAACTGCCAATTGTTTTAATGCGCCATGAGATTCTACAATGGCATCGTGCGAAGCTAATGCTTCAAATTTATTTGGTGCTGTTACAAATGGATGACCTGTAAATTGTGCAATATATTGAGCCACTTTTACATCATAACCATCTGGAGTATTTAAACCTGTACCAACTGCTGTGCCACCAAGTGCAACTTCACTAAGATGTGATAAAGTATTTTTTAATGCTTTTATTCCGTAGTTTAATTGTGCAACGTAACCAGAAATTTCTTGACCAAGTGTAAGTGGAGTTGCATCCATTAAATGGGTACGACCAATTTTTACAACAGTATTAAATTCTACAGCTTTTGCATGCAAAGTGTCACGAAGTTTTTCTACGCCTGGAATTGTAATTTCTACAACCGATTTATATGCTGCAATGTGCATTCCTGTTGGAAAAGTATCGTTAGATGATTGCGATTTATTTACATCGTCATTGGCTTTTACAACTGGTTCGCCTTCGCCAATTTTAAATCCTGCAAGAACTTGTGCTCTGTTGGCAACAACTTCGTTTACATTCATATTACTTTGTGTTCCTGAACCTGTTTGCCAAATTACCAATGGAAATTGATCGTCTAGTTTTCCGTCAAGAATTTCTTGGCATACTGTTGCTATTGCGTCGCGTTTTTCTATTGATAAAACTCCTAAATCGCAATTGGCAAATGCTGCTGCTTTTTTTAAATAGGCAAATCCTTCTATAATTTCTTTGGGCATTGATGCTGATGGACCAATTTTAAAATTATTTCTTGAACGTTCTGTTTGTGCGCCCCAATATTTATCTGCTGGAACTTGTACTTCGCCCATTGTGTCTTTTTCTATTCTGTATTCCATTTTAGTTTTATAGTTTTATGTGGTTTGAAAAAAGGTTTAAGGTTGTTTAAAAGTTTAAAATTGTTAAAAATTTTACATATTTCTAAGAACTAGCCCAGACAGTAGTGGAAAGCTTTGCTTGAGGAAAACGCTATTTTTTCTTGACCTGAAACTGCGACCAAAGGAAGCACGTTTTTGGGCTTAGAAAAAAAGTGTTTTACAAGCAAACTTGAAACGTATGGCTGGAAATAGCTTCACAAAAATAGTTGTAAAATGTGTTTTAAAAAAATAAATTATAACTATTTATTGGTTTGTTACATTATATATTTTACTTTTGTTGTGAATTCAAAATTTTCCGGAAATTATGTTTGATTTTTCACAGTATTTGGGCTTTTTAGCGTTTTTATCAATTTTAACTTTAGGGTTTTGGTTGATGATTTTCTTAATTCATTTTGTTTTCTACTGGATTGGTGGAGCATTGTTTGAATTATACAAAGAGAAAAAAGCTGAAAAAGCTTTGAAACAAGCTTAAAATTAGTTTGTTACAAAATAAAAAAGGTTCAACTGAAATATGTTGAACCTTTTTTTATGAATTGTTGCGAGAGATTATCCTTGAAAATCGCCACCTTCGCCATCTTGATTTCGTTTTGGCTGTTTTTCTTTTTCGTTTTTAGATTTGTTGAAACGATAGGTAAATGAAAGTGTAAATTGTCTTTCGCGCCATTGCATTTCGGTGTAAGATTCTACCAAACCTGGAATAAATGTTTCCATAATTCTTTTTCTAGAATTAAAAACATCGCTTATATTAAAGGAAATTGTTGCTTTATCTTTTAAAATATCTTTGCTAAAAGCCAAATTGGCAGCAAAAATACCTAATGATTTTCCTTGTGCATTATTTTGTGGTCCATTGTAAGTTAAGTTAGTTTGCCAATCTATTTTAGATGGTAAATTAATTTTAGAGGTTAAACGTGTTGACCAAGCGTTGGCTATATTATCGAAATTTTGAGTAATTATTGTTCCAATAAAATTAGTGTAACTGTAATTGCCTTGCGTTTCTACTCTAAAAAAGTTGAAGTTACTGTTTAGTTTCCACCACTTATATGGATTGTAATTTAATGTAAATTCAAATCCTGCACGATATTCTGTAGCCAAATTTATTGGTGAACTTTTAATAATTGGAACTCCATTTATAAAAGTTCCAGTTTCTCCACGAACAAATTGAAATGCATCTGTAGTTTTATTTACATACAATGAAGTACTTAGTGTAACTTTTTCAAATCTTTTTAAATATCCAAAATCTAATGCATCTGTAAAAGCTGGGTTTAAACTTGGGTTTCCAACAAATATATTGGTGTTGCTTGATAGATTATTGAAAGGATTTATTTGTCTTCCTCTTGGACGTTGAATTCGCTTGCTGTAACTTATTGAGGCACTACTTTTATCTGATATTTCGTAAGTGAAAAAGGCACTTGGAAACAAATTATCGTATTTTCTATTATTAAAATCGGATGTTGCTAGTTGATTAATATCGATATTAGAATCTTCAAATCGTAAACCTAAAAGCACAGATAATTTTTTATATTTTGTTCCAAATTGTGTATAAAGTGCATTTACTTTCTCTTTATATTGTAGTGTATTTGTAAAAGAATTATTTACAACACCATCATTAAGTACTTGATAATTAGTTACAAGCTCTGAAAAATCGCCACGATAACCAGCTTCAAATTGTGAGTTTTTACTAATTGGAAGCACATAATCTGAAAAAATTAAATTTCTACTTTGTTTTTGATTGTTTATTGTGTTGTCTATTTTAGTTAGTGTAGAATTTGTTGCAGTATCATTAATTAAAGCTGTATTTAAATCTGTATTGGATGAAAACGAGCCATCTACAGTTAATTTATGACCATCTTTTTTAAATTTCTTGGTTAAATTGGTTGTAAATTCTATGTTTTCGCTATTACTGTTTTCATTATTAATTCTATTTCGAGTATAGTCGTAAACAAAATTTTGATTGAAATTATCTTGTAAAATATTGTCTACATTGTCTCCAGCGCTTTTTCTATAATTTACACTATTTGTCCAGGAAGTTGATTTATTTAAATTCCATTCCATACCAAAATTACTATTGTAACCTCTATTTAAACGTGAATTATCTCTACTTTCATTAACATAATTCTTGGTAGAATTGTCTGGATTTAAATATCTAGAATTGAATAGTGCATTTCCGGGATTGCTTTTATAGTTGTAACCTTGAGTTGTAAAAAGATTAAATTCTTCAGATTTATAATTTACAGTTGCGCTTAAACCGTGATTGTCTGGATAACCAGTTGTTGCTATTATTGTTCCGTTTAATCCGTTGGTTTTACCTTTTTTAAGAACAATATTTAAAATTCCGCCTCCACCTTCGGCATCATAACGTGCTGAAGGATTGGTAATTACTTCAACTTTATCAATTGCATCGGCAGGAATTAAACGTAACGCTTCGGTAATATTAATTGCATTGGAAGGTTTTCCATCAATTAAAATTCTAACATTTTCGTTTCCACGAAGACTAACATTTCCTTCTACATCTACAGAAACTGATGGAATATTATCTAACACATCGCTAACAGTTCCACCTTTTACCATTAAATCGTTTCCAACATTGTATACTTTTTTGTCTAATTTTATTTCTACAGTAGTTTTTTCGGCTCTAATTATTACTTCATTTAATTGTGTTGCATCTTCTTGCAGCGTAAATGTTCCTAAATTAGTATTTTCTTTCAATACTTTTTGAGAAATTTCTTGAGGTTTAAACGAAATAAATTCTATTTTTATATTGTAAACACCAGCATTGGCTTCAAAGTCAAATTCGCCTTTAACATCTGTAATTCCTCCAGTTGTAGCATTTGGATTTTTTAAATTTACCAATGTAATTGTTGCATATTCTAATGGTTGGTTAGTTGCTTTATTAACAATTTTTCCAGTTACTTTAATCTTTTTAATTTCTGGTCTTTCTTGAGAATAGTTTAAAAACGAAACCAATAATAAACCAATAAGTACTAATCTTTCAATCTTTTTCATAAATAAAATCCTAATTGTATGCATTTATTTGTCCGCAAAACTAGACAAACGTTTAATCTAGAAATCACAAAGGTTTGTTAAATGATTTATAAGAAAATTATTTTAACTTTTAGAGTTATACTATAGATTTTATTCTTTCAAATGGTCTTGCTATTACTGCTTTATTACCATTAACAGCAATTGGTCTTTCTACTAAAACTGGATGTAAAACCATTGCAGTAATAATTTGATCATTAGAAAGAGTTTCGTTTTTAAATTTTTCTATCCAAATTTTTTCTTTCGTTCTAACTAACTCTATTGGGTTGATGTTTAATTTATTAATTAAATTGGATAAAGTTTTAAATGTAAAATGTACATCTAAATATTTTACTACTTCAAATTCTTTTTCAGAATTTTCTAAAAATGCCAAACATTCTCTAGATTTTCCACATCTTGGATTGTGATAAATTGTTATCATAATTTTTTTACAAAGGAACTAAATATTCCAATAAATACTGTATTTTAGTCGAAACAAAAAAAAGCAAAATGTTTATAGAACAAATAAATACTAAAAAGTTTAACGGCTTACTTTATTTACCAATTCCACTTGGATTTTTAGCATTAATGTTTTTTAATTTTATTATTTCAGAAGGTGTTGATACTAATAAAGCTATAAACGACACAATAGCTATGTTTGGTATTAATGTAACTTTTGCTTTAATTGTAGCACCATTATCATTTGCCTGTTTGGTTGTACTGTTTTGGGTAAAGTTTGTACATCAACAAAGTATCACATCTTTAACAACAGGAAGAGCAAAAATAGATTGGAATAGAATTTTATTCTCGTTTGGATTATGGTCAATAATTACAATTTCAATTACATTAATTTCTTATTATGCCGCACCAGAAAATTTCATATTTAATTTTAAGCCAATTCCATTTTTAATTTTTTTTATTTTAGCACTGCTTTTAATTCCACTTCAAACTAGTTTTGAAGAATATTTATTTCGCGGATATTTAATGCAAGGCATTGGTGTAGCAACTAAAAGTAAATTAATTCCCTTGATAATAACATCTGTTTTGTTTGGAGTATTACATATTGCAAATCCAGAAGTTGAAAAATTGGGATATACAATTATGATTTATTATATAGGAACTGGTTTTTTCTTAGGAATTTTAACTTTAATGGATGATGGTTTAGAATTATCATTGGGTTTTCATGCTGCTAATAATTTAATTGGAGCATTACTTGTTACTTCCGATTGGACCGTTTTTCAAACTCATTCAATTTTAAAAGATATTTCCACTCCAAGTAATGGTTTTTTAGAAATATTTTTTCCAGTTTTCATTTTATTTCCAATGATTTTATTTATTTTTAGTAAAAAATATAAATGGAGCAATTGGAAAGATAAACTTTCAGGAAATTTAAATTTTGCTAATAATAAAACACTATAAAAATGATTAATCCAACTTACGAAAATGTACATAATTTATTTAAATTGAATGGTTTTCATTTAGATAAAGAAGATTTGTGTCGTGTTGCCTATAGTTTTATAAAAGAAGGCGAAGAGTTTGAAAAACCAGTTGGTGATTTTATTTTAGATTGGTTTGATGCTAAACCATTTATAGAAATGCAAACTTCTGGCTCAACAGGAATTCCTAAAATGATTCGAGTTGACAAACAAGCAATGGTAAATTCAGCATTAGCAACTGGAGATTTTTTTGAACTTCGTGCAGGTAACAAAGCATTACATTGTTTACCAGTAAAATATGTTGCAGGAAAAATGATGTTGGTTCGAGCAATGATTTTGGGTTTAGATTTAGAATTTGTTGCTCCAAGTTCACATCCGTTACGAAATTTAGAGGAAACTTTTGATTTTGCAGCAATGGTTCCTATGCAAGCACAAAACTCAATATCAGATTTAAAAAAGG
>NZ_JAYUPK010000005.1:0-30579 GCF_043760115.1 Flavobacterium sp. | reverse complement strand
GTTGGAACTGTTGCACCGTAGCATACTATTTGTGTTCCATTGTTATAATTATCTGCATCAACGTCTATAAATAAGGTTGCGCTTTGGTAGATTGATGCAACATTGTCATTACAATCTCCACCTATTAAAACATAACCTGGTGTAGCAACACAATTCATAATAGTAAATGCATTATTTCCATAACCATCACCATCTATATCTGCGTAGTATACTTGATTTGCAAGAACAGTAAATGTAAATGTAGTACAAGCAGTAGCTGAACCATATGCATTTTTAGGAACAACTTTCCAGCTATATGTGCCAGCTGTTAAAACCGAACTTGTATATGTTAAAGCCGTTTGATCCGCAGAAACTAAAGTTGTACCAGTTGCATTGTCTAAATATACATCATAGGCAGTAGCACTTAAAGCTGCTGGCCAAGATAACGTAGTTCCATTTGTAGATTGACAAACAGTGCTTGCAACAACTGGAGCAGTTGGAACAGTAATACAACTTGGTACTGTTGCAAAAACACATACAGAAAAACTTCCGTTTGCAGCACCAGAACCAGAATGGTAAACTCTAATATAATAATCTGTATTAGATACTAATGCTGAACCAGTTAAACCTTCTAAACCACCATTTCCTGTAGAGTTTGCACATCCTATAGAGTTAGCTGTACTCGGCAATCCTTGGAAAACTTGTGCAACTGCATTATAAGTAGAATTACCTTGAACTTGAATGTTATAAGTAATTCCTGTAGCATTTGCAGGTGTTGTAAATTTATACCAAACATCATCGTCTGGAGTTCCAGCAGTTGCTGCGTTACAAACTTGAATACCTGTAGTTGCTGTAGCTCTTAATATTTCACTAGAAATACTTGGAGTTGAAACACAACTAGTACCTACAGTTAAAGCAATTGCTCCTGCTGGCTCATCATAAGCTGGTGGAGGTAAAATTTGATTAATACAAATTGCAAATTCTCCACTTCCAAAAGTTCCACCAGCAACTCCTGTTGCTGAGTCATAAACTCTTAAATAATACTGAGTACTTGTAGCTAAAGTAATTGAAGCAAATGCTTCTGTTAATCCAACTGCTGAGGCATTAATACATGCAACTGGAGTTAATGTAGCATCTAAAACTTGAACAACTGCGTTGTAACCATTAGATGCTTGAACAGAAATTTTATAATTTGTATTTGTAGCATTTGTATTAAACGTAAAGAATACATCATCATCTGGCGTTCCTGGAGTTGTAGCAGAACAAACCGCTATTCCTGTACTTGCTGTAGCATTTTTACTAGAATATACATTACCACATACATTTATACATGCATCATCATTCACTGGTAATAAAATTGCAGAAGCAACTTCATTATTTACAGGAATAATTGCTGGTGCAACGCCACTTGTAAATGTTGCAGCAGGAACAAAACGTATTTGTGAATTACATGATGGAGAACTTTTTAAAGAATTTTGAGTAGTTGTTGCAAAATTTGCACTGTTCTCAAATTGCAAGATAGCTCTATTTGCAAATGTAGCATTAGCTGGAGATGTTCCATTTAATCCAACAGAATATGACCAAGCAATACCATTGTTTGCACCACTAAATAATTGCATTGTTCCATAATTGAAATCAATAGAATTATCACTTTCATGAAGAATAATTTGGAAATTTAAATTTGGATCACCAAAAGTAAACTTTTCCATTTCAGCCCATTCTAATATAATATCAGCAGTTCCACTTCCTAAAGTTCCAACAATTTTATACTTCATAGAAGTATCTTTATTAGCAATATTATTTCCTTGAATAACTAAGTCATCCCAGAAAGGTGCTAAAACATTATTTTGGCCTGTTGATGTTAAATCATTAGTAAAAGTTGCAGAAGTTTGTGGTGTATTGAATGTCATCCAACCATTTGAAGTTGCATAAAATCCTGTTACCGCAGCACCATTATATCTAAAAGTAGTACCAGCTAAACTAACTGTGTTAGTTTTACCGTCATCAGCACTGCTTAATGTTGTGTAAGCTGTACCAGTACTCATTATAGAACTATATGAAATAGTATTTCTTGTAGCATTAAATTCACAATTACTAACTGATACAGATACAGTATTTGTAGTTGCAGATAAACTTGTGCTAGTACAAGTTACTGTACAATAGAATTCTGAACTTACAGTTAAAGCTGGAGTTGTATATGTATTTGAATTAGCTCCAGATATTGGTGCGAAAGTTCCTGCTGGTAAATCTCTACCAAACCATTGGAAAGTTAAACCCGAAACACCAGAAGTAAATCCTGTAGTTGCTAAGTTTACAGTAGAATTAGCACACGTTGCAGTAGAACTTGATGTAGCTGTTCCTGCAGTAGGAGTTCCAGAACATAAAGGTGCAGGTAGTATATTAATTACATAATCTTCTGTTTCACCCCAAGTATAAGTTCCACAACCTAATGGTGTAGAAGTCGAAGTTCCGTTTTCATCTAGAACTACTCTCATTCTTGTTAAACCTAATGAAGCAGTAAGAGGTACAGTAATATTTGATGAAAATACAATTCCAGAAGCTGGAGCTGTAGAAGGTCCATCTACACCACCAACGCCATTGAAAGCTTCACCAGCATCGGCAAAATCTCCATCTTTATTCCAATCAATAAATATTTTAGTCCAACAAGTAAAATAAATATCACTGTTAAATTGTTTTACTTCTATTGGATATGAAGTTGATTGAATAAAATTTTGTGCAGGTAATGCTGTAAAATCTGAATAAGTTCCTGTTGCATTAACATTAGCTGTTAATGGTGATGGAGTTATTGAAGGATTTACTAATGTTCCAAAAGTAACTTGAGCAATATCATCATCATCTATGCTTGTCGCATTAGATGCACAATAATTAACAATAGTTAATTGAGCACCACTAGAATTTACTGAACATCCAACAGGAGAAGAAACTACTACTCTATAAAAATTAGCAGTACTTGCGGCTGCAAGGTTAGTTGTAACAACACTTAAAGTAGATGAAGTAGCACCAGTATATGTTACATTAGCAGGAGTACCATTTACAACATTAGTATAAGTTCCAGCAAGAGTTGTAGCTCTTTGCCATTGATACAATGGTGAACTAGAAACTGATGATGCTGAAAAAGATGTAGTATTACCAGCTAATATAGAAGTTGCAACCGGTTGAGTTGAAACCACTGGAGTATTAATTAATAATTGTGCACCTAAAGAATTTACAGAAGTACAAGGAGCATTTGCTCCAACTACCGCTCTATAATAATAAGTTCCTGCTGCTGGAGTTAAAGCTGTTGTAGCAACAGTTAAACTTGCAGTAGTTGCATTAGTATAAGTTGCTCCAGTTGGTGTAGCATTTACCACATTACTAAAGTTAACGTTATCTGTAGAATATTGCCACTGATAAGTTGTAAATGAACCTGCTGGAGTTACAGAGAAAATAGAACTTCCACCAGAATAACAAACCGTTTGCGCAGTTGGTTGAGCAGTAATTGTTACTCCTGTTCCAACGCTTAAAGTAGCAGTATTTGATTGAGGATCATTTGCTGGACCATCAACTATTACATAATAAGTATAGCCATTATTAACTGTCGTAACACCAGATATTGTTAAAGTATCTGTAGTTGCTCCGCTATAATTTCCACCATTTGTAATTGGATTAGCACCTAAACCTTGATCTTCATACCATTGGTAACCCAAAACAGTTCCTGTTATTACAACATTAAATACAGCTGATCCTGAATCACAAAGTGAAACATTTGCAGGATGTGTTGCAATACCTGTATCACCAACAGTTAAAACTGCGCTATTAGAAGTAACTGGACTACATGGAGAAGTTCCAGAAACCACACATCTATATTCATTACCATTCATCATGGCAGTTGAACCAGTAATTAACAATGAATTTGTTGAAACACCACTGAAAACAACTGAATTAGAAAGTGCTCCAAAAGTTAATCCAGAATCTGTTGACTCTTCCCAAGAATAAGTTAAACCTGTTCCTGTTGCAGCAACACTAAAACTAGCATTGTTTCCTGTAAGTACAATTTGAGAAGCTGGTTGAGAAGTTATAACAACTGGCTCGCTTACAGTTACAGATTTAGTAACTGTTGTAGAACAACCGTTAACTGTAACTGCATAAGAAATAATTACAGTACCTGCAGAAACTCCAGTAACAAATCCTGCATTATCTACAGTTGCTACTAAAGGATTTGATGTTGACCACATACCAGTAGGAGTATTATCACTTAATGATAAAACTGTTGGCATACATAATGCATTTAATCCAGTAATTGGATCAACAACTGGACTTGCGTTTACAACTAAACCTGTTGCACTCGTACCTGATGTATTAACATTAGAAACTGCAAATAAACCAGCAGTACTTCCAGCAGTTAAATTAACCGTTATTGTTGTATCGTTTACTGCAGTAAATGGTGTAGAAGTTCCGTTTAAAGTTACTCCTGTTGCATTTGTAAAATTAGTACCTGTTAAAGTAACAATAGTAGAAGCTAAATCAGCAGAACAAACTGTTGAAGGAGTAAAACTTGCTACAGTAATAGGAGGAAAATTAACAGAAACATTATCAAAAGCTAAATAAAAATCGCCACTAACCCAGTTAGAAGTAATTCTAACTCTGATGTTTTGACCAACATAAGCTGCTAAATCATAAGATTTAGTTCTCCATCCTGCAATACCATCATTGGTTACAGTTTCGATATTTGTATAAGTTGCTCCATAATTTGAAGAAACAGCTAATGTAAAAGTGCCTGATCCTGCAGCAGGAGGTGCATAAGGAGCACCAAAATTTGAAGTTCTATAATCAAAATTTAATTTCATTCCGCTAACTACTGCTCCAACATTTCCTGTTGTTATTAAACCAGTTGGTGTAGAAGACCATAAATTTCTAAATATTGCATTCCCTGGATTGCCAGTTACACTAACATTTGTACCAAAAGAAAAATCTGTTGACCAAAAAGCCGGTAAAGCAGTTGTTGCAAATGGCTCAAGATATGGTACTGGTGAAACTACAGGAGTTACATAAGCAATTGAAGTTGCCCAAGCACTATATTCTGTAGTTGCAACACATTCTGAACGTACATGTAAATAATAAGTACTACCAGAAACTAAACCTGTAACCGAACCAGAAGTTCCAGCAAGTGGAGTTCCAGAAGTTGGTGGTGTAGCCGAAGTAGTTATTGCATATTCATAACCAACACCTGGAACAGGTACTGCAGCAGTCCAAGAAAAATTAGCTGTTGTTGGAGTTATTCCAGATAAAGCTAAAGCTGTTGGAGCTTCACAATTTGGTATTAATTGAATTTTTAAATCACCAATATGAAAATCATAATCTGGCGCTTCGTCTACTGGTCCGTCAGTTCCTTGAAATGCTAATTGAACAGTTTGTCCAGTGTAAGCAGATAAATTCAAATCAAAACTTTGAAATACATTAGTTAAAGTTGTAGTATTAGATGCTTCAAATGTAAATAATGGCGTCCATACTAATCCACAACCATCTGTAGAAATTAATACTTTAACTTTATCATCTGTAAGTTGCATTCTTTCTAGATCTACAGCTGCACTTCCAAATTCAGTTATTGCAGCTTTAAAAGTAATTCTGCTGTTTCCAGTTAAATTTACTCTTGGCGAAACAATCCAATCATTTCTTGAAATTGTAAATAAATTTATTTTAGCTGAAGGAATTCCTAGAACTGACGAACTTGTCCAGTTAGAAGCTGTTCCACCAGGATTTAAATTTTGAGCTGTTCCAGTTGCTTCTGACCAACCTGGAAATACTGTTGCTAAGTTAGCACCTGTAAAACCTGTTAAATTATTATTAACTGGTAGAGTAGCTAATGATGGAGCGGTTGTTAAAACTGATATTGCATTTGTTCCTGTTGAAACATTATAATAATAATCAAAAGGGCCAGCGCCACAACGTAAATATTCGTATACTTTTATATTGTAGGTATTATTACAAAGCAATCCGCTTACAGTAACCGTTGAACCTGTGCCATCAAATATAATTTGTTGACCAGAACCTGAATAAACTGTATTTGCAACTAGTGCAGCAGCATTTACATTTACTGGATCTGTAATAGTACTGTTACTAATTACAACTAATCTTCTAGCACCATTTCCGTTAGTCCAAGATGTTGTAAAACCAGAATTATTAATCGCACTAGCAACCGCAGCTGTAACTTGTGTAGTTGGATTGGCCGGTACATTTATTGTTACTGGAGCAGTATCAGCATTTAATGTTGATGGCGTACAAGTAACTCTACATTTATAATATATTAATGTACCAAGAAAAGATGGTGGCGTATATGTAGAAGTTGTCGCACCTGTTCCTCCAACTACTGGACCATAAGTTACATTATCCGAAGATTGTAACCACTGAAAAGTAATTCCTGATACACCAGTTGAAAACCCAGAAGCTACTAACGCAGCTGGTACTGTGGCAGAACAAACATTTTGATTAGCTGGTAAAACTGAACCTGCTACTGGTGTTCCAGTACATGGTACAGGAGGTGAAAATGTATAAGTAGTTCCAGATGGAATTGCTACAGAATTTAAAGGATTATAAGTTGTTATACTAGCAGTATTTGTGCTAGCTGTTACACTTATCATTTGTCCAGCTCCAGAAGCAGCGGTAGCTAATCCTATTGAAGCATTTCCAGTATTGGCTACCATTCCTGCACCATAAGTAAAGACAACTCTATTAGTAGTTTCTTGTAATGCCACTTGAAATTTAGCCGCAGCTGTGGCTGTAGTGTTTCTTGGTACAGTAACAAACCATTCAACAAATAATACTCTATTAGGAGCGGTTCCTGTTAAAACATAATGTACTTTACCGCCAACACCTGTAGCCAAATCATCATAATAAGCAGAAATAAATGGTAAATTAGCAGTTGCATTAAACCAAGAAGTTGTGCTTGTTGCTGTACCATTTGAAAAAGCTGTTGTTGCTGCTGTGGCACCCAAACGCATAACACCGTTGGAACTTGCAGAAAATTGAGTATAAGTTACTCCATTAAATACAAAACTAAAACCAATAGGTGTAACTACCGAGGCGGAATCATCTAAACTAGCCGCAACTATTTGTGTTGAACCAGTCATAGCATTTATTGTACCACCAGTTGTTGCAGCGAAACTGTAATTTGAACCTACTTGTGCAGTTGTATATTGCAAAGAAAATAATGCAATAAAAAACATAATACAAGCAAGCCAACTTTTTCGCATTTTGCCAGCATTGGGAGCATTCCCAACCATGTCTGGCTCTAAAAATTTGAGATTCGAATTGCTTCGATAACTCAAGGAATTGTAATTATTTGTCATAATTATAAAATTGGGTTAATTAATGTGTTAATATATATAGAAACTTAAAAACAAGTTATTGATAATTTAGTAAAAACGTTAAACTTCTAAAAAAATCGATAAAGTACACTTTATTTAATTTTAATTGAAAATATTCTACAGAATTATCTCATGCACATCAACTGTACATGAGACTTTATTACTGTAAAAAATTTTAGAAAACTATCTTTTTATCTACAACTTTACCATCAACAGCTTTTATTTTTAAGATTAAAACTTGTTGAGCAGCCACTAAATTGGCTATTGTAAATTGATTGGCATTAATATTGTTTTTTGTGAATAATTCTCTTCCTCTAACATCAAATACAGTTATACTTTCTAGCAATGTATTTGAAGACAAAACACTTATTCCTTGATTGTTTTTAACAGCAACAACTGTTTGCTCGTTAAAAATTGCAGTTGGATTAGTAAGTGCATTTTGTGTAAATTTAAGAGCAAATCTATCATTATAAACTCCTTCGTTAGTAGTAAAAGAATAATTACTCGCTTTTAAATCGTGTTTAACATTTAACAAATAATCTTCTAGATACACATTTTGATTGTTAAAAAAAGCATCAAAATTAGACAGTTTAATTTCATAAGTAGAAACAATATCTGATCTATATCCTAAAGGAACAATATCATTTTCATTAAATGGTAATGGTCTACTTTGAATTCCTAAATGTACATTATTAACAGTAGAATATAAAGATATTGGATTTTGAGCTTCAAATACTTCTCCATCCAAACCTAAATCTAAACCATTAGTTGCATAATCTACATAACCAACCATAGCTTGTTTAAAAATACCTTCGTTGTTAAACATATCAATCCAAATACGGTTTCTTTCTAAATTTAAAGCATTGGTTTCAGTTTCAACATTATTTGCATTTCTATAAAATAAAGTATTATTACCATTTAAACGCATGGCATTAGTATAATTAGCTGAACCATTACTTAATGCTTTCATAAAGAACCCTTGACCTGCGGCTACTTTACCTGATGGTGTTGTAGAATTGGCTGATCCTGGAACTCCAGTTGTACCAATTCCTCCTGCGTAATTGTAAATTGCATAATCACTAGCAGTATAATTGTTAGCAGTAATTGGTGTATTGTGTGTCCAGAAATACATATTTGGATCTAAATTTCCTGCTGGATTTCCACCTAAAATAGTAGGACAATTGGCTAACATAAAGGTGTCTGCATTTAAAGCACTTGGATAAGGATTACCTAATAAAACAACATCTCCAGCACCAATTGAAAAACTAAGTCCTATATTTCCATTGTTTGGAACTCCAAAAAATGGAGCAGTATATGTCATTAAAGTTGTTGTAAAATTTTGTCCAGCTCTAATTGCGTAACCTCTTCCTATATCCATTAAACTGTTAGAAGGTAAACTTTGCCAATTGTTTATAACTGTATTAAAAGTAAAATATTTATTAGATGATGTTAGTGGCGAAACTGCAAATAAAGTTTGTGGCTCAACAGGAGATGAATAATAGGTGTAATCAAAAACCTGCATTAAAGTTGTTGTTCTAAAATAAGTAATTTTTCCTGAATTGACAACATTATTTACTTGAACTAAACTTGAGGAATTTTGGAAAGTTAAAAATCCACCACCAACATCATCAACTGTAACTGAGTTTAATACATTGAAAGTATATCCACTATCAACACTTACATCTCCAGTAGCTGTTACTAAAATAGAACAAGCATTTAAAACTGTTCCTACTAAAGTTGGATCTGTTGATGGACTGTAAACATCGTCAAAGATTGCTAATTTTGAATTATTTGGCGCGCCATTAGACCATGTAGATCCATTCCAAGTTGTTGAATTAATTGTAATTGAAACTACATTAGAATATGCTATACAAGCTCCATTTGTTATAACTGCTCTATAATATCTGTTTGCAGTTAATGCACCCATTTGTAAAGAAGTTAACGTTGCCGAATTACTTAATGGAATTGTTACTGGAGTTGTAAATGCTAAATTAGTTGCATATTCCCAACGAGCAATTGTTCCAGACGAACCAGTTAAAGTTAAATTTGCTGGCGCACCATAACAAATATTTTGATTTGCAGAAGCTGTACCAGGTAAAATTGGTGTAACATTTACTGTAACATTTTTTGTTGTTGTACACACTGGCGATGGCGAACTTGCACTAGCAGTATATATTTGTGTAGTGTTTGGCATTGCATATACAGCGTTAGTTGCACCACCTGTATAAGCAGTTGTTGCTAATGCATTAGTATATAAACCTGTTATTGGTGACCAAGTTATTGCTGTAACTGAGCTTCCTGAAACCAAGAAATTATCAATAGCCCATACAAAACCCCAAAGAACTACATACTTAAACCGTATTTGAACTGTTGCCTGACCAACAAAAGCATTCAAATTTAAAATTACATTAGCAAAATTAGTAGGAGTACCATCATTAATAAATGGACCATAATTTTGCAAATTTGACCAAACTGTTCCGTTAGTTGAAATTTGAACAGTTGCGTTACCATTATTATAACCTTTATAATAGTGATAAAAACTTAAGGAAGCATCTGTGAAACCCACTAAACTAAATGTAGGTGATGTTAATGTTACATCTGTAGAAGAACCAGATTGTTGAGAATCAGAATTTGAAATATAATATTGCGAAAAGTCATTACTATTAACACTTGTAATACCACTAGAACCTGCAGGGTTATAACCAGTATTTCGTAGTGTCCAAGCAGCGTTAGCAGGAATTCCTAATGTTGATGCATTAACATTTGCAAAACTATTTGTTGCTTCATTAAAACTTTCTCCCAAAACAGTTACTCCAGAAACTATTCCTCCTGTTGCAGATAATAAAACTGCTGGTCCAGATTGACATGATGCCACTGGTGATGCTGGTGATATTATGATGGGAGTTGGAATTGGTGTTGCGTTATAAGTAAATTTGACAGTATTAAATCTAAATGGTGCTGCGGTTTGTGTAGCAGTTAAAATATAAACTTGCGTAGTATTAGAAGTAATAATATATGGATCACCAACAGTTCCTGTACCAGTAACTCCTGTTGATGGTGACCATGCAAAAGTGTTGTAAGTTGCTAAACCTGTTGTTATAACTATACCATTAGATGGAGAATTTGCACAAACTGTATCATCTATATTATCAATTACTAATGCTGGTGGTGGTGTAACCACTTGAAAAGCATAATCTTCTGTTTCTCCTCTTGTTTTTACACCACATTGATTTGGGCTTGTTGCATTCCAATCTACCACTACTCTCATTCTTGTAACTCCTAAAGTTGCTGTTCCTGGAACTGTAAAGTTTATTGTTGGTGGAGTTGTTAAATAAAGAGCCGAATTATACATTTTTTCAGTAGCATCTGTAAAAGTTCCATCTTGATTCCAATCTACCCATACTGCAATTCCAACTCCACCAACCATACTATTGTAAGTTGTATTTAAACCAACTGAACCACCTATTGCTTGTGTTATAATTTGGTTAGTATAATCGCCGTAACCTGTTACAGAATAACCAGTAGAATTTGCAATGTTAGTAATTGCACTAGTTGAAGTTACATTTGTAAAATAATTCTGATTGGTTGTACTTGTAGAAGCACAATAATTTAATTGTACTAAAGTGGTAAAATAAGAATTTGCTCCATTAACTAAAGCTACCCATTCTCCAAAGAAACCAAAACCACAATTACTTCTTACCCAGAAATAATAATTAGTACTTCCATTTAAACCTGTTAAAACAACATTATTAGCAGAAGTACTTCCTGTTGGAATTGTACTGTTAACTGGCGCAACATTAGTAGTTGAAACATAATATACATAACCTCCAGTTGGTGCTGGTGTTGGTGGCAACCAACTTAATTGTGCAGTTGTACCTGTAATACTAGAAACACTTACGTTTGTTGGTTTTTTACAAGTCAATAATTCATAAACTTGTAGATCATCAACATACATTTGTCCGTTACCTGGTGCAGAATATGCTTTTAATCCAAAATAATAAACACCTGTTGTTGGTGGTGTAAAAACTACCGCATTATATATAGGAGAAGCTTTTATATTTGGATGATCATCTAAAGGTAAAGTCATACTTGATGCCAAAGGCGATGTACCATAAGCAACCATCATTTTATTTATTGCAGTGGAAATAGCTGTTGTCCCACCATATAAATAATCTATTGCATAGGTTTTAGTTGCATCTAGATTTATACCTTCTGTAAAAAACCAAACATTTGCTGGATTAACATTACTTGGCGACTGACCATTATACATTAATATTTCATCTGTCATTCCAGAGTCACTGTAATTTGGATAAGTACCATTTGAAACAACCCAAGGATTTCCTAATCCTACATTTTGTTGACTGGTACAAACTGGCAATGTTGGTGCGTGCCAAGGCGCATTAGTTAATGGAAGTAATGTTGGAATAGCTGGACCAATAAACTCATTAAGATATGATGTATTGACCGGCGTACAATAAGTAGAAAAATTTAAAACTGGCGACCAAGCACTGGTATCGCTACCACTACATTTAGATCTTACGTAAACATATTGTAATGTGCCAGATGTTAATCCTGTTAATGAAACAGTTAGTACACCTGCTGCAACTGAACCTGTTGGTACAGTTGCAGTAATTGGTGCTGCAGCAGATGT
Source organism: Flavobacterium sp. (assembly GCF_043760115.1). GTDB lineage: Bacteria > Bacteroidota > Bacteroidia > Flavobacteriales > Flavobacteriaceae > Flavobacterium. The sequence continues at coordinate 18,585 of NZ_JAYUPK010000005.1, read as the reverse complement.
TGTTACATAATAATCATAACCCAATGTTGGTGCCGGACTTGCTGCAGTCCAATTTAATGTTGCAGTTGTACTTGTTATTGAAATTGGTGGAACTGCCAAACCACTTGGAGCGAAACAAGTTACTGGTGTCCAACGGAAAACTCTGTTGGATGTCCCTATTAAACAAGCATTTGATGCAGCAATAGTACCTTTCGTTACAGCTGAATTAGTATTTATAAGTACGCTTTCTGCCATTATTGCAGGCGAAGTTGGCCAAGGTAGTGCAGGATTTGTATAACTTAAGTTTTTAAAATTTGCATTACTCGCTCCTCTTAAACCAATTTGACCAGTTAATGCAGCAGTCGTATTAAAAGTAGCCGTATTATAATGCATTTCAATTACATTGGTAGTTTCATACAACCAAACTTGAAAAATCATATTACTAGTATCTCCTGGACCAACTACTGATGGAGTAGATACTCCAGTAGATCTTTTAACAACCCATTCTACTTTAAATATTCTTGAACCTACTGCTCCAAGAGTAAAATGTGAAATATTTATTGTTCCGCTTGCTCCTGTTACATCCAAATCTCTTCCATATGGAGAAATAGCACCTCCATAACCTTCTGTACTAGAAATTGGATTGTAATTTCCTGCTGTTGGAGCAGTTGCACCAAATGTTAAAAATCCATTAGTTGACACTTTTAAAACTGAAGCTGCTGGAAAATTTGTTCCTCCAAAAGAAAAGGCAAACGGCAAAGCAACTGAATATATATTGTCATCTTCATTTCCTGTAGTAACAGAAAGTGCAATTTTATTTGCGCCTCCAGCTGGAAACGGAATATTAGCAAATGCAGCTGGAACTCCAGCAGTACCATATTGCAATTGATTTACAATATAAGTATCTACTACCTGCGCTTGTATAGTATTTAAACTTACAAAACCTAAAAGAGCAATAAGCACAACTACTTTTTTAAAGTTATTGTTTAATAAATTACTGGCTAATTTTTTTAGTAAAGTTTCTTTCATAATTTTTAATTTTTGAGAATATTCCTTAATAGCTTAATTTTGTGTATAAATTTAGGTTAATTGAATGTAAATTTTATGTAATTGTTTATAACTCTTTAACAAATCGTTAAAGTGTTAAATTATTCGTTAAAATACAAAAATTGGTCTTAAAAAAAATAACATAGTAAGAATAATAGTATAAGAAAAATCAATGAATTTGTTAAGAAGTATTGGATTTTATTAGATTTATTTAATAAAAACGCTAGAAACTGTACAGTTTATAAAAATTGAATCTTTTTTATTAATTTATTGAGATTTTACAAGTAAACCGCATTGAATAGTTGCTATTTTAATTGTTAAATGCACAAAGTAATTAATACAATTTTAAGTGTTATTTTTAATAAGTAGTTTATTTCAATTTATTTTCTTTTCTATAAGTCTACCTAAAATCTAATTTAAACCTAGTTCTTTTTTACTGTTTAAATACTTTAATTTTATTCTTTGATATTGAATTTTCTGTATGGAATATCTATGAAATGAAAAAGTATTAATTCTAATTTATTTGAAATTATTTATACTATATATGGCTTGTTTTTAAAATATATAGATTTTCAATTTGGGATTTTTTTTATAACTAAACCACTATGGACTGGAAGCTCTTAGATTTGGTTGACAGACTAAAAGTCTGCACGGTTGTAAAACTTATTTTTTGCCACAAATTTCACAAATTAGCACGGATTAATTTGTGTTAATTTATGTAATTCGTGGCAAAGTTTTTAGAACCTGAAAGGGAAATACACTAAAAGTGCATAGTTTTAAACTAAATTTGACACCAATAATAGAATAAAACTATTAAATTTAATTTTTATAATTGTATTAAAATAATAAATGATTTATAACTTAATTAAATTTAAAGTTAATACTATAACCAAAAAAAACTCTTCATTTCTGAAGAGTTTCTGTCTTAAAACTAACTAACCTATCTATAGTAATCTAACTTAAACTATTGCGTTTTCTTGGCTTACCACTTTTTTAAGTAATGTTCTATAAAGAACTCTATTAGGTGTTATACCAGAAGATATTATTTGTTTTTTTCTTGATGAAGATGAATTGTCATTTGTAGTAGAAAAATCGTTAGCAGATTGAGATTGTTTAGAACCCATAAACCAGTTCATAAAATCTAACTGTGTATCATCTAGAACTAATGCTGTTTTAATTTCAACTGTAACAACTTCATCATTAGAAACTTTAACTGTTACATCAGAAGTAGATTGAGCAAACATTGAAAAAGATGACATTAAAAATAAAACAACTAAGAATAAAAATCCTTTTGTATTTACTTTTTTAAAAGTTGTGTTATTTAAAGTGTTTGTTGTCATATTTATAAATGCTCTTAATTTCTTTGACAAAACTACTGCGACATTACGCTCAATTAAAATATTTTCGATGAATAACATCAATACTCGTTAAAGAAACACGTTAACGTTTTTAAGCTAACATATATGTAGTTCGTCTATGATTGTAGTAAAATAAATAGTTGACAAGCTTCTATAAAAAGACAAAAAGCACTACTTTTTGGGTAGTGCTTTTAAAAATAGGGTAAAAATAATAATTAGTTTACGTACTTGCGTGTAATAATTTTGTCTTCTGATGTAGTTATTTTAACAATCAATACTTGGTTGGTTGTTCCTACATATATTGAGGTTTCGGTTGCATTAATTTCTTTTTTATCTGATAATAATCTTCCTCTAATATCATAAATCTTAACCGATTTTATAATAATATTATCGGTTTTTATATTTAAATTATCATTTGGTTTAAACAGAACTACATTAAAATTATCTAACGAGAATTCATTATTTGCTAAAGCATTATCTTTATATAGTATAGAAAATCTATCGTTAAAAGTTCCTGATAACGATGAAAAACTATATGGACTTTCTTTAATATTATGAATTATGTTTAGGAATTTATCTTTTAAAAAGATATTTTGCTCTAAAAACAATCCGTCAAAATCGTGTAAATTTATTTGAAAAGTATCTGATGTTGCTGAGTAAAATCCTAATTGTACTTCGTCGTTATCATCAAATGGCAATGGTCTTCCTTGTATAGAAAGTGTATTTGTGTCTGACATAGAATATAGTACAACTGAATTACCTGCATTTAAAAAGGAACTATCAAATCCTCTGTCTAAATTTAAAGTTGCATTGGTTGCATAACCAATAAGTGTTTGTTTATATGTTCCTGTACTATTAATTATATCTAACCAAATTCTGTGTTTTTCAAAATCCTGAAAATTAGAATCTGATGGAACAGTTGCCATTTTAAAAAATTGAGAATTGTTACCAACAAGTCTCATACTGTTTTTAAAAGTTACATTGGCACTACTTAATCCTTTTACAAAAAACGCTTGTCCAGATGCAATTTTACCTTGAGGAATACTTGTATTTATTCCTCCATTTACAGCAGAACTTGTTCCTGTACCACCAAGATAATTATAAACTGCATAATCATTGGATGTGTATTGATTTAAAGAAATTGGTGTATTGTGAGTCCAAAGATAAATTGTGGCATCAACCACTCCTACATTTGAAATATCTGACAAAAATAAATCGGCGCTAATTGCGCTTGGATATGGATTACCAATTAAATTGAAATTAGTTGTAGAAACCAAGATTGGTGTTGTTATAGTTCCGTTATTAGGTACGCCAGAAAAGACTCCATTATATATTGATGTTGAAGCTTCACTATAATTAAATGGTGCTCTTACAATATATCCTTTACCTGCGTCCATTAAACTATTTCCTGCAACATTAGACCAATAGGCAATTACTGGATCAAATCTATAATATTTATCAGATGGAGTTAGTGGAGATAATCCAACAAATGTTTGAGGAGTTACTGGAGAAGACCAATAAGTGTAATCAAATTTTTTCATTGGAGTAGTGTCTCTTTTGTAAACTATATTTCCAGTATTTAAAACATTGTTTATTTGAACCAAACTAGCATTGATTTCAAAAGTTAGTGAACCACCAGAAACTATAACTGCATTATTTACAATTAAATTATGATTGGAATTTATTATAACTGTTCCAGAATTTACTTGAACAGAACAAGCTAATAAATTGGCGGTTGATGAAAAACTACCATTAAAAATAGCTTTCATTGTTGTATTTGGAATTCCGTTACTCCACGTACTTCCATTCCAAGAAGTTGAAGGAAAAGATACAAATATTCCGTTGGATGCAACTTCATTACAAATTCCATTTTTTACAACTGCTCTAAAATATCTAATTGTTGGAAAGCTTCCCATTTGTGCAGCATTTAGTGTAGATGTTGTATTGGCAATTGTTGTTAAATTTGTAGTAAATAAAGAATCATCTGCGTATTCCCATCTTACAACCGAACCTGTATTTCCTACTAAAGTAATTGATGCTGGAGCTATTCCTGTACAAAGAATTTGATTTGCAGAAATTGTTCCAGCTACTGTTGAAGGCACAACATTTATAGTGGTACTACTTGTTCTAAAACATAAATTAGAACCTGTAATTGTTGCTGTATAAGTAGAATTTATTAAAGGTTTAGCATAAACAACGCTAATTGGTGTTCCAGCTACATACGGAATTGTTGCGCTTGCGTCGCTGTAAAGTCCAGTTATTGGTGTCCAAGTTAATGCTGCTGCTAGAGTTCCAGAAACTGCTACGTTATTAAGCGCCCAAAAATAAGCCCAAGGCGAAAAATAATTAAAACGAAGTTTAACATTTAAATTTCCTAGATATGAATTCAAATTAATTGTATCATTTGCAAAAGCTCCTGCACTTCCTTGAGTATTAGTATAAGTTTTAACTGTAACCCAAGAAACTCCATTGTCTGTTGAAACTTCTATTTTAACATTATCAAAGGCATTAGTTCTTAGGTAATGATTTATTGCTAAATTGGCACTTGTATATCCTGCCAAACTAAAACTTGGCGAAACTAATGTAGTATTTGTAAATGGTCCAGGAACAGCACTTTGTGAGTCGGCATTAGCCAAATAAAATTGAGAACTATCACCACTTTGAAATAAAACATTTAAACCAAAATTACCAATATAATTATAATTGTTTGGTCTTAAAGTCCATTGACAAGCGTTGGAATCTCCACCAACAGATGTATTTGTAATAGTCCAAGCATTAGTTGGTGCATTAAAAGTTTCTGTAAAAATTGGAACTGCACTTGTTGCTCCAGCACTTCCGTTTAAAGGTAAAATTGTATTCTCACAAATTGTTGCGATATTTGGGACTACCATAATAGCTGGTGGCAATGGGTTTACAGTAACGGTATGTGTTAGAATATTTCCACATAAAGCTCCAGAAGTTTGATTGGCAGTTAAAGTATAAGTTGTTGTTGTTGTTGGATTAAAAGTAAACCCAGTTGCAAAAGAACCTGTAATTCCAATATTTGGCGACCAATTTAAACTATTATAAGAAGCATATCCAGAAACTGTTACTACTGGAGTAGAATAGCTTTCGCAAATAGTACTTGAAGCTGAACTTAAGGTTAAAGTTGGTGGAGATGTTACTGTTGCAACAATTGGAACTCTTGGTGACAAACATTGTGTTGTAAATTTCCAATTATAAAATCCTAAAAAAGCGGTATTATCAAAAGAATTTCCCATAATATCTGCTACAGAAGAAGAGTATGGATAAAATGCATTATCAGAATTCATTTTTACACCTGCTGCAGGAACAGATGAAAAATTTAAGTTGTAACTTCCTATTTCAAAATAGTAATTTACTGGTATAACTTGAGCAATTGTTCCTCCAGAAACTGATGTTGTAATGTTTAAAGTTGCCAATGTTACATTAGAAGCATTTCTAATTGCAATTTGTCCAACTTGACCAGAAACCATTGGAAAAATATCAATAGATTGAAGTGTTGTAGGTGATGTTACAAAGAAAGAAACACTACCTGTAAAATTTTGCGTGGCTATTAAACCACCTTCATTTATTGGATTTATTGGTGCAACTTTAGCGATTGCTCCAAAAGATTTAGCTTCTATATAATAAGTAGAAGTTGAATTTATAATAGGAGTGGTAAAATTATTACCATTTGATAGTGGTGTTACACTAGTATTAGTTGCAAACCAATTTATTGTAGAACCAACAGATGAAGTAGCAGATAAGGTTGTTGTTCCAGATCCACATCTTGTAGTTGGTGTTAAACTAATAATAGTTGGTGTTGTACATTCTGTACTAAATGATTCTTCTAAAGTCCAAATACTTTTATCAACTGCATTGCAATTTCCTCTAATCCAAATATAATAATAAGTACTAGGAATTAAGCCAGACAAATTTAAAGTTGTAATTCCAGCTCCAACAGTTCCTGTTGGTATTGTTGCTCCAGTTGGAGGTGTATTGGATTGTGATAAATAATATTGATAACCATTAGCTGGAGCTGGAGATGATGCTGCCCATGTTACTGTTGCAGTTGTATTTGAAACTGAATCAATACTTACATCTTTAGGTTCAAAGCAGTTAGGCGAAAGCGTTACGATCATATCATCAATTACAATATAAGATTGATTAGCAACGCTATATCCTTGAAATCCTATATAATAAACACCAGAACTTGCTGGAACAAAATCTACAATTGCTATTTGAAAAACATTATCATTAATATTGGGTAAATCAATTAAGGTTTCTGTCATTCCAACAACGGTTGCAGTTTGTCCTAATTGTACTTTCAAATTTTCTGAAAAGGTAGTAGAATTTCCAGTATTGTATCTAAAAAATAGTCTATATGAAACACCTGCTGTTAAATCTAATCCTGGCATAAAAAACCAATCATTCATAGCTTGTGTTAAATTTTTTCCAATGTGCATTGAACGAGATGCAGAAGAAAAATTTATATTTTGAACTTGCCATTGAGATATTCCACCATCTCCATTAATATCTAATTTTGTAAAGCAAGTTGGTAATGTTCCTGTAGCGAAAGCATCTACATTTTGAAAATAAGGAATAGTATAGTAACCACAAGTTGTAGTAGTTGAAATTACATTGCTATTCATTATACAAACTCCTGGACCAATTGCTCTAATTCTATAATAGTAAGTTGTTAGCGGTAACAATCCAGAAACATTTAAAGTATTTACTAATCCTACTAAAAGATTATTATAACCAGGAACTAAAGTTGTAAAACCAGCATCTGTAGCAACATCAATTGCATAATTGGTTGCGGTTGGAACATTTACCCAATTGGCAACAAAACCATTTCCATTAGTACTTCCTAACGATGCAACTGTGGCTTTTGCACAAGTTGTTGCATTTGCTGTTAAAATATTTGTTAAATTATAAAATGGCGCACCAAGACATCTATCGTTATAAGAAATTATCCAATAATAATAAGTAGTATTTGGTAATAAACTAGTTTGATTAAAAGTAGTTGCTAATGGATTAGTTGATAATGGAACATTTATTACCGTATAAGTTGATGAAATTAAATTTCCTATTTGATAAAATGTTCTGTTTAAAACCTGTGTTGCATTTGGTGGTGTATTAGATGTACTTCGTAAAACTAAATAATTAGTAGGTAAAGTTGTTGCAGCTGTAAATGAATTTCCATTTATTGATGAATCTGTTATTGATGTTGCACCTAAAACCAGTGCTGTAGGTTGAATTGCTGGTGTTGTGCAAGGTAAAGCTGGTGTGTATTTAAAATTTAATCCTAAATCTGGATAAGCAGTTGGATCAGTATTTAATTTACCATTATTTAATTGAAAATACCCAGTATTACCAAACCAAACTGTAGCACTACCTTGTTGTCTATTATTGATATTTCCTTGTAATGCATTATTATTTAATCCTCTAAGTCCAACTTCTACAAAACCATTGGCTCCGGTTGGGTTACAACTACCATAAGAAAGTTCAATAGAATTATCACTTTCATTTAATCGTATTTGAAAATCAAAATTTCCAGGTGCGATTACTCTTTCGGCATTTATCCATTCTACTACAAAAGTTCTATTTGGAGCAACACCTACAACATCATAAACAACATCATTTCCATTCGATTTTAAATCTATTCCCAATGCAGAAACCACACCAGTATATAAAGTATTATTACTAATTGGAGTGTAATTATTAGTTATTGGTTGTGCAGCGCCAAATGTTATAAAACCATTTGGACTTATAAATAATTGTGTAATTCCTGTAACATTGTCAAATGTAAAAGGAAAAGGTATTGTTGCTTGAAAAGTGGCACCAGTTGTATGATCATTCCAAGGAGAAGCGTAAGCAATATTTGGTGTTCCAGTTAATGGTGTGTAACCAATTATACTTTGAGAAAAAGTGTAGGAACTAACTTGAGAATATGAGAAATTTGTGTTTAAAAACAGCACTATAAAAAACATTTTTAATGTACTTATAGCTAGTTTTTTATGATTTAAAATGGTTTTAAGTAAATTAGCAAATGCTATCATATTTTAAAATAAATTTTATTTTGGTCTTTTTGTAAAATGTTGATATTTAGCACAAAACAAACAATTAACATATAAAGATATTAATTCTAATTTACCAACAAAAGAAAATATTAATTAATCGATAAATAGAAATTTTAATCGATTAAATACATCTTTTTATAAATAAAAAAACCCATTCTTTCGAATGGGTTTTAATTATAAAATTAAATTAGTTAACAATTTTTTTAGTAACCATTTGTCCTTCTGTAGAAGTTATCTGAACTAGGAGAACTTGATTTACTTCTCCAACATTAATTCTAGTTTCTGATGCATTTATAGGTTCTTTTTCTAATAACAACCTACCTCTAATATCGAATATTTTAACTTTACTCATTAAAATACTTCCAGTATTTATTACAACATCAGTATTGTTTTTATAAACAACTACTGAATTTAATGTTACACTAGGATTGTTGGTTGACAATGCATTTTGATAAACTAATTCAAATCTGTTATTAAATGTACCAGCTTCTGTTACAAAATTATATGTTGTGCTTGTAATGTTGTTAAAAGTACCGTTAGAATTATCTTTAATAAAAACTTCTTGAGCAGCACCAGAAAACAATCCATCAACATGATCAATTGCTATTGAATAATTTCCTGCAGTAGTAACTCTAAAATTTAGCGGCACTACATCGCTTGCATCAAATGGTAATGATCTACTTTGAATTGCATATTGATTGTTATTTATAATAGATGTAAGTGAAACTACTCCATCATTAAAATATTTAGCATCAAAAGCATCTTCTGTTTGAATAGCATCTGTTCTATAATTTACAGCAGTTTGAGAAAATTCTCCTGTTGTTGCAGTCATATTTAACCAAATTCTGTTGTTCTCTATAACATTATTAGAAGCTTTAAAGAATTGATTATCATTATTAGTCCTTCTCATAGTATTATTAAACGAAAGTGCTGTTGCATTATCTTGAGCTTCAACTATAAATCCTTGTCCTACTTGTAATATTCCGTTAGGATCGAAAACTTGAGATTCATTATTAGAAATAAAAGTTCCAGAATTCCAAGTACAATATCCTGGAGATGTTAAAGTACTATTGGTTTTTCTCCAAAAGTATAATGTTCCTGTAATTCTTTCATCACCAGTTTGCCTGTTTGCTGCAACAAAACTTGCAATATCAATTGTTGATGGATATGGATTTCCAATTGCGTTAAAACGTTGACCAATTCCATTATTTATCATTGTTAATGGTACAGTTCCATTATTAGGAATACCAGTAAATTGTCCGTTCCAAACGGTTGCAAAAGTTGGATGATTATTTGGCAATCTAATTAAATATCCTTTTCCAACTGAAAAATTAGTAGTTGATGGAGATGGTACAGCAACGTATACATTTGGAGTTGGAGTAGCGTTAGTTTCGTAAGTATAAAATCTATTTGATAGTGTTAATGGTGAAAAACCTAGTAAGTTTTGACTATTTACAGGAGAAGACCACAATGTGTAATCTTGACGTTTTAAAGCTGAACTATTTCTTTTAATTATAACATTTCCAGTATTTGCAACAGGATTAGTTTGAATTAAATTGGCATTATTTTCAATTGTTAATGAACCACCATTTACTGCAACACCATTTAAAACTGATAAATCATGTCCAGAATTTATTGTAACTGCGCCATTATTTACTGTACAAGAACAACCTTCAAGTTGTGTTGCTGGCAATAAATTTGTAGTTGTGTTGTAATTAGACTCGAATACTAAGCTTGTTGTAGCGGTTGGAGTAATATCCCAACTTCCATTCCAAGTTGCTGTTCTAATAAATATTGGAGATGATACAGAAAACACTATTGAACAACTTCCGCTTTGAACTTTAACTCTATAATAGGTAGTCGAAATTAAATTATTAGCCGTAAACGTAGCATTTGTTTCTCCCAAAATATCATTAAAATTTAAGTTGTCTGACGAACTTTGCCATTGAATTGTTCCTGTGTTTCCAGACAAAGTTAATAGTGTATTATTTGTTCCTGTACATACAGTTGAAGTTCCAGAAATTGAACCAGAAACTGAATTTGGAATTACATTTAATTGACCATTTACATTAGTTATTCCATTCCAAAATCCTCCACCAGAAGAAGTATATCCGCCATATTGCCAATTACAAGTACTTGGTTTATATCTAAAATTATAATAAAAAGTGCCAGAAGTTGGAGGAGTAAAAGTGTATAAATATTCATCATTATTTCCAGAATCTAAATTATAAGTTGCTGTTGACCAGTTTGTCCATGTAGAAGGATCTGTATTAGTAGAATTATAACCAAACTCAACAGATATTCCAGAACCTTGTCCTGCACCAGGAGTAATCCCTAACTCATACACTTGACCATATGCTGTTAAACTTCCAGATTCACATAGTGTTGCGCTACCTGGAAATTGTAAGTTAGCATAATCTAAAGCACTAATTGCATTTATAGTAAAGTTTGCCTCTTGTGGCGCTCCACAATCACCAGTTACTCTTGCGTAATAAGTTCCTGGACCAACTGTTATTGTTGGTGTAGAACCTAAATTTGTTCCTGTTCCTCCAGTTCCAGTCCACCAAGTCAAAACTGCATTTGTTCCAACTACTCCATTTGCTGTAAGTATTGCAGTATCTGTACTACAAATTGGATTCGCAGAAGAAGTTATAGACGTAATTCCTACATTTGATTTTATAGTAAGAATTGCTATATCAGATGTTAAAACTGGTCCGCAATCACCTAAAACTTCAACGGTGTAATTACCTGAATCTGATGGTAAAGGAAAAGGTATTGTTAAAGATGAATTTGTTTCAGAACCAATAGAAATTCCATTTTTAAACCATTGGTATAAATATGCTGGAGAATTTGCTCCAACAACAGTTAATGTAACCGAAGTTCCTTGACAAACTGATTGTGATAATGGTTGAGTTGCAATTAATGTGTTTGGTTTTCTAGTAATTGTTGAAGTAGCTGTTGTTGTGCAAGAACCTAGAGTTGCTGTTGCAGTATAAACTATAGTTGATGTAGATTTAGAATAAACTGTATTTAATGAAGTTCCAGTATAAGGCAATGTTGCACTTGCATTAGTAAATAAATCAGTAGTTGGAGACCAAGTAATTGGCGCAGCACTAAAACTACCTAAAATCATTGTTGGTCTATTGATACTAGTTGTTCCTCCAGTATTAACAGTACAAGCTGTTGATCCAGAACTAGATACCGAACTTGTTGCTGTAGGAGTTGAAACATTTACAACCGAAGTAGTTCCACCTGGACCAGTATGACAAATATTAATAACAATATTTGATGTTCCATCCCAAGAAAAAGGAGTTGAAAAAGTATGTAAATTAGCTCCTAAAACAGCAGTATATGCACTTGAATATACAGAAGTAAAAGTTGGCGACTGAAAAGTTGATGTTAATACTGTTGCAGGAGTATTTGCCATACTAATAGCATAATTAGACATTAAGCCACTTCCAGCAGATGTTGTATTAAATGTTAATGAAGTCATGTTTGTTGCATTATTAATTCCTACAGCATTAAGCTCTGCTTTAGTAATTAAATATTGCATTCTTGCATTTGTAGTAACGGCTTGTCTATAAGGTGTATTTGCTGCAACTGAAGTTCCTGAAGAAACTCCAATATTGAAATTTCCTGCTGTTTGAGAACTTGCTGTTAACGTTGAAATATCATTTTGACAAATTGTTGCACTTGGAGAAATTGTAACAACTGCTGGAGTTGGGTTTACAATTACTGTAATTGATTGAGTTGTATTTTCAACACCAAGAACTCCAGAAACTGTATAAACTGTAGTTGCCAATGGAGATGCAACAACTGTACTTCCAGAAGTAGTGTTTAATCCAGTTGATGGTGTCCAAGTGTAAGCATAAGATGTTGCACTTGAAGCTACAAGTGTAGTTGATGTTCCACTACATATAGTTGCACTTGGTGATGGAGTTATTACAATAGGATTTGGTTTTAATTCTATTGTTAAATTATCTACAAAAAAGTCAACATCTGACAGTCCATTTATTCCACCTTCAAATGCTCTAAATGCCAATCTAATTGTTTGACCATTATAAGCAGTTAAATCAACATCATCCAATTGACCTAAATGTGAAGGAACATTTGTACTATTATATGTTTTTAGAATTGTCCAATTTGAAGTACCAGTTGTTGAAACTAATAATTCAACAAAATCGTCAGATTCCCATGGAGTTGTTAAAGCAGTTATAGCACCAAATTGAGTTGCACCTACATTATATTTCACTCTGTAAAGTCCTGTTGATGGAATTGCAAATGATGGAGAAATTATCCATTCTGAACCTAAAGCAGTATCAATATTCATTTTAGCTGCGCCAGTTCCTGTACCTGTTAAATTTAAAAAATCATCGGCAACCCAGTCACTTACTGTTGTAGAGCCCACAGTTGTTGGTCCAGCTGTTAAATCTCCTGAATCACCTTCGTTCCAACAAGTAGTTGGTAAATAAGTTGCAAAATCTGTTAAACTTGGAAATGTAATAATTGCATCACAAGCTGTTGTAAATGTACCTCCAGCTAAAAATGCACTGTCACAAGTAGTGTTATTTGCTTTTACTCTGTAATAATATTGAGTTGCAGAAGTCAAACCACTTAAATTTTGTGTTGTTGCAGTAAGGGTTGCAAATGGTGAACCTACTATTGGTAATGTAAATGCAGCATCAGTTGTAACTTCTAAGGTATAATTAAAAGTATTTGCACCACCACCAACTATTGATGCTGTCCAAGAAACGGTAGCAGATGTTGTAGTTATTCCAGAATTTACAAATGAAGTTGGAGCAGCTGGACAAGTAATTTGACCTGCGCTTACGCCTGTTGAATACCATGGCGCACCAAAACAAGAATTTGTATTGTCTCTTGAAAATATATAATAATAATATTGTGTATTACTTGTTAAACCAGTTTGAGCAAGAGTAAATGCTGTACCATTGGCAACACAATTATAAGAACCAGCGCCAAAAGTATAAGCTGTTCCACTTGCATAAGTTGTTCCATTTAACGGCGTTGGAGCAATTGCACTTATTGATCTAAAAATTACATATGCAGTTGGAGTTGGCGTTGCAGCTGTAAAATTTAAAGTTAAACTTGTAGATAAAACTGATGTAAATCCTAATCCAGTTGGATTATTTGGAGTAGCACAAGCTGAAACAAAAGTTCCTGCTGCTGTCCAAGCACTTAAGCTTCCACCACAATCAGATTGTACATAAACTGAATACGAAGTTGCAGGTAATAATCCAGTAACGTTAGCCGTTAAAATTCCTGCGGCTACTGTTGATGTTGCAACTAAACCAGTTACACCACTTCCAGCAGCACCAGATGTTCTTATTTCATAAATATATCCATTTGCTGGAGCTGATGTTGATGCGTTCCAGTTAATGATTGCACTTGTACTTGTTATTGCTGTAGTTGCTGTTAATGTTGGAGGCAAACAGTTTGGCGTTGCCTTAATAGCAACTGCATCCATAGAACAATTATTTCCAAAAGTAGAGTGAAATTTAAATCCTACATAAATAGTAGTTTGATTTCCTGCACCAACTGGTAAAGTAATTGTTTTTTTATTCCAACCAGTTAATGTTGCATTATACCTTTGAACGAAAGCTCCACTATCAATCCAAGTAGTTCCATCTAAAGAATATTGAACTTGAACACCTTCTGTTGTTAAAGTACTAAAACCTACGTTATGCATCCATTGAAATTCAACATCTAGACTACTTGTTCCAGTTGAAGTAATTGGAGGAGAAACTAAACGTGTTTCGTTACCTGAAGTAATGTTAAACGAATTCCAATACACATATCTTGTTCCTTCTTGAGGTGTTGTTGTTGGATCTGTTGATGATGCTTGAAAAGTAATATTTGATGCTCCAACTACAGTTTGTTGTGACCAACATGTTGGAAAAATTGCTGTTCCTGTAGTATTAAATCCTTCTGAAACTGGTAATGTAAAATTAGCACATAAAGTGGTGAAATTTCCACTTAAAAAAACACTATCACAAGATCCATTATTCGCTCTAACTCTATAAAAATATTGTGTTGAAGCATTTAAACCAGTTAAATTTTGTGTTGTTGCTGTTAAAGTAGCAAATGGTGAACCAGCAATTGGTAATGTAAAAGCTGCATTTGTTGAAACATCCAAAATGTAATTTATTGTATTTGCACTACCGCCAACGATTGAAGCTGTCCAAGAAACTGTTGCACTTGATGCTGTTATTGCAGAGTTAACAAATGCCGTTGCCGTTGCAGGACAAGTTGTTAAAACACTTGACAAAGGTGAAGTTAATAAATATTTTGGTCCACCAGTACAACTACCACTATTAAATGAAAATATAGTAATTGTGTAAGCCGTATTTGATATTAATGCAGTTGGAGCAAAACTTAAAGCACCACTTGATTGAATAACTGTTCCATTTCCAATTACTGTAGCTGCTGGATAATTTGTTCCATCAACTAAAGTTCCAGAAAATGTTCCTGAACTTCTAATAACCAAATATCCTGATGGAGTTCCAGTTGCTGCTGTAAATGAACCTGTAATAGTTGTCGCAGTATTTGTTCCTGTTACAAAAGCAATTGGTTGATTAGCTGGAGTTACGCAAGCCAGAATTGAAGTTACAAAGTTTCCTGCATCTGCTCCAATATCGGTTGGTGTTAATCCAGAACGAGTTTGACCATCAAAATCTAAAGTTACTCCTAAATCTATACCAGTTCCTTCAACTGGAGTTGGGTTAGTTGGATGAATGTGTAAATCTGGAGTTGTATTAGTTGGATTAATAAATTGTGGGTTTTCATTAAAACTGTTTGCATCTTGACCAACAGCTGTTTGCCAAGCACTTAAACTTGCTACATCTAATCCGTTAAAAAAACCAAATACGTTTCCTGTTCCATTTCCAAAATATACATTATTATTAATTGTTAAACCTGCAGGATTTGCAGTAGTTCCATTAATTTTAATATTATAATTTTTTCCTGTTGCGCCACTATTGGTTCTATTATTAACAAAAATATTGTTTCTAAAACTTCTAGTATTAGTTGTTTGAACACCATTAAATGCATACGATGCACCTGAACCTGCAGTTGCAGTACCACCAATATAAATACTATTATTAAAAAAACTATCTGTTCCTAAAGCACCACAAAAACCGTTTACACCAGATGTGTTAGAATTTGAAGCAGCTGAACCAATTGCATTAGAAACTCCTGATCCAAGAGCAATCATGTTGTTTCTATAAACAGTTGTTCCACCACCAACACGAATACCATTTATTTCGGCAGTTGTACTATTTGTAGAAGATGTTAAACTATGAATATAATTTCTATCAACTACATTGACACTTCCTCCAGAAAATTGAATTCCTGTTACTGTTGTTGCAGCAGTTGTATTGGAGTTACTTAAATTAAAAATTGTGTTTTGTGATAAAGTGCTATTTGGCGTTGCACTTACTTGACAAATACCAATTACAGAGGCAGAAACTGTAGTTCCTGTTCCATTATTGTTAGTTAAATTTCTAATTGTATTTGAAGTAAAAGACATTGGAGCATTTGCAGATTGCATTCCTATCACTTGAGATGCCGCACCAGTAGAATTTAATGCTATTGAATTTGCAACTGTACCACCAATTAAATTATTATTTGCTGTCCAAGTTACGCCTGTTCCAGTGTTTGCTCTCAATCCGTATACAATTTGTGTTCCAGTTGCTGCGGCATTTGTAACTGAAATTCCTCCGATAGTATTTCCATTTGAAGTCCAAATATCACCACTAAAATTATAAATTCCGTAAACATCAGTTGCTGTAGTAGTATTTGTAGAAAAGACTAAAGAACCTGTTGTAGATTGACTTCCAATTATATTGTTATTGTTTGAAACTAAACCATTATTTACTAAAATGGCTGCAAAAGGTGCACTTGTACTTGCTCCGCTTGATGTAACTCCAGTTAAACTAACATTTGCAATTGTATTATTAGATATATCAGAAATAATTCCTCCAGTGATACCTGTAAAACGTATAGCTCTGAAAGTACCTGTGCTTCCAGTCATCGTGTAAGTACCAGTACCTAAATTATTAGCAAATCCAATTGTATTTCCTGTAATTGTAAACCCTTGCGCTCCAGAAGTTAAAGCTGAACCCTGAATGTTTATTGCATTATGTTCCGCACCAGTTGTCCATGTTCGTGTAGCAGATTGATAAAATTTATTATTAGTTATTGACCAAGCATTACAACCTGCAGCCGTATAAATACCAGCACTTGCAACAGCAACGCCAAAATAATCAAAAATATTATTGTTGGTAATTATATTTCCACTGTTACCAATTGCAGTAGTTGTAGTTGTACCACTTCCAAATATTGCTTTTGTCGGTAAATTTGCACCAGCAGGACCAATATTGTTGTTAGAAATTGTATTTGTATCGTTTCCAGTTGTAGTTAAAGCATCTGTTGCAAAATAAATTGTACCACCAAGATTTGCAATAGTTGTTGTTGATGATCCCAATATAGTACAATTTGTTATTGTATTACTAACAGCTCCACTTATAAATCTTATTGTAGAAGTTCCTGATACATTTGAAGTACTTAAATTAGAAATTGTTAACGAATTTCCTCCAGTATTTAAACCATTAAAAGTTACATTATCAGCTCCAGCAAAATCTATTAATTGTAATGGAGCAACTCCTGTAGTAGTGCCACTAATAGTTCTTGCGCCTTGTGGATTTAATAAAACTGATGACCAATTCGTAGAAGGGTTTAACGAAGTCGTTCCTAATTCAGCTGTGCTATCGCCAGTTTGTAAAATGGTTACCGAACCAGTTCCTGCAGCAGCAGTATTTAATGCTGCGAAAACTCCTGCAGCATTAGTTAAACTTGGGTAACCAATTCCTCCTGCAAAAGTTCCTGCTGGACTAGTTACAATAAAATTTCCAACTGCTGGCGTCCAAGAATAATTGGCACCTGTATTATTGTCAGAATTAAGCGTACTTAAATCATGAATATCTTGTGTTGAAAATGAAGTAACTTCTGCATCAATTGCAGCTTTAGTTTTATTACTTGTGTATATGTAAAAACTTACGGCAGCATTTTGCCATGGAATTGTTGCGTTCCAAGCTGTTCCAGAACCTGTTGCCAATACAATTGTGGAGGTTGCAAATCCATTAGTAGAATATCGAACGTAAATATTTTCAGCTGCATTTGGAGTAGCCGAAGTAGTAATTCCTATAATTCTAGAGCCAAAAGAACCAGCAGTTTGAGCTACAGAATTTATGTTTATTGGATTAAAACTTGTTTCCAATACACTCATTCTTTGACTTGTGTATGAAGTACCTTTTATAATGTTATAAGTGTAGTAAAAATTTGCTGTTGTAGCTGGTAATCTTCCATTATTATTATATCCTGCCGCAACCCAGTTTCCTGATGCTGTTGCTGTGTTTGGCGCAATTGTAATATTATATCCTGCAAGAGTTTGAATTCCTGCACCAGCAGTTGATCCCCAAACATTGTTATATCCATCTGAGTTGAACTGCCAGTTTCTAGTCCCAGAAGTTGTACCTGATGCATTTTCTTGAAAACGTGCTTGAAATACTCCACCTTTTAAAGTAGTACCACTATTAGCATAAGTTCCACTGACGTCTTGATTTAAAGACATTACACCTGGTTGAGCAAACGCAAATTGAAAATTTAACAGGGCAAAAAATAAAACTGAAATTAAAAACCCTTTCTTAATCGTTGATAAACTTTCAGATAAACAAAGTAAAAATTGTTTCATATACTTATTATATTATAAATTTAATCTTATTCGAAAAAACACTCAAATTATAAAATATTTTTCAAAATTTTATAGCCAGTAAAAATACTTTTTTATTATTTAATACACAATATTATTTTACGTAGATTAATTATTACAGAAAATATATACGACTGAAAATAAATTAATTAACTAAAAAACCTCCTCAATAACTTGATGAGGTTTTGCATTACTAATAGTACGATAAATTTTAAGAAGTCATGAATTTAATTTTATTGAGTTATTAATTTAAATTCCGTATATTAGTCCCATTAAATACTGATACATGGATAATTTTAAAGGTCAAAACATACTCAATCTAGTAAAAGAA
>NZ_JAYUPK010000004.1:0-10660 GCF_043760115.1 Flavobacterium sp. | reverse complement strand
TTGAATGGATACCAGATTGGAATTCTTTCAAAATTTATTTATGGAAAATGAGAGATAGTGATGTTGCAAAAAAACCATACAACGATTTTGGAAATATTATTATGATTGGCGACGCAGCACACGCAATTATGCCAACTATCGGGATGGGTGCAAGTCTTGCTATTGAAGATGCTGAAATATTAGGTCAATATATTGCTACACAAATATCAAAAGGAAATTCAAACTTTAAGAGTGCATTGACTAAATATTCATCTGTAAGAGTTCCAATCTGGGAAGATTTAATGGGACGTGCAAGAACAGCAGCAAAATTAAATTTTGTTGGAATTAAAAATAAAAGCCGATTGTCATTTGGACCACAAATTCCTGGTCGCTTTCTGTGGAAAATAGTAGCAAAAATAGAAGAAATTATTTCGTAAACTTTAAGGTTTACAAACATTTAAAAAAAATAGGAGTTAATTTTTGACTTCTAATAGGAATACAAAATAAAAACTGCAAATCATAACTTTGATTTGCGGTTTTTTTTAGCTAAATTTCTTAACCCAAGTGAACGTTTTCAACTTCACATCCAACTCATCTTTGTAAAATAATTTTAAATATTACAAAGACGATGAAGAATACAATTAAAACATTCACGCTACTTTTTATTGCAATAATAAGTTTTCAATCTTACGCGCAAGAAACTACTACAAACTCAAAAAAATGGGGTTTTGAAGTCGATTTAATTCAACCATTTTTACCAGAAATAGAAATTATTACTGCAAAAGTTACTCGAAATATTTGGGGAAATACAGATGAAAATCACGGTGAATTTATGTTGGGTGCTTTTATCAGACCAAACGTAAAACACGATGTTGTAGAAACTATCGACGAATATATGGTTTCATTTGGTTATCGTCACTATTTTATTAAAAACTTAAACTTCGAATTGCAGTATTATGCCGGAAATGTAGATGCCAAGAAAAATAAAGTTGACGGAAAAGATTATTCAGGTTTTGTTCATTTTCTTGAAGCAAATGTTGGTTACAAGCTCAATATTTTAAAACTAAAAAGTTCAACAGTTTATCTAAATCCACAATTTGGTTATTTACAAGGATTAAATGATGAACTAATTATTGGTCCAAGAAACGGAAAGGCAGATGCGTTTGTACAAGGAAAACTGCAACTAGGAATATCATTTTAAATAAATAATTATGAAACAAATTGTAAAAATTATAGCAATCTTATTAATTAGTTTTAGGATAAATGCACAAGTCAGTTCAGAAAAAAAATCGTTTACCTATGGCGAATTTAAAGCAGGTTATGCCGTTTCTCAATTTGGCAAAAATCTCGAAGATCAATACGATGCAGGAAACTTTGGAACTTCTGGTGGCGGATTATTCACTTTAGCTGTGTATCATAAATTTGAAAGTATCAATTACTTCAACTTTGGTGGAAAATTTTCTGCACTTGGCGCATCACCAGCCAAAGGTGATAATAACAATGAATTACTTTTTAATTTTTGGGGTGCAGCAATTTCTGCAAAGTATTATCCATTAAATAAAAATGCAAATAAAGGTTTAAACTTTTACACCGATTTTTATTTTATTACTCAATTCACACAAAAGTATCGCAATGTAGATTCCAAAATTTTCAACCATCAATTTGCAACCGGAAACGGATTAATCTTTGGTGGTGCGTATGATTTTTCCTTTAGAAAATATAATTTTTCAGCATCGGTTGAATATGGTTTGGCTTCAAGAACTGGCGAAGTTACAGGCGTTGGAAATAGAACTTTCAACAGTAGCTACATAGGAACGCAATTGGGTTTTAAATTCTAAAAAATAGTTTATAAACAAATTTTTCTTAACCCAAGTGAACGTTTTCAAATGTAAACCCATCACATCTTTGCACTATAAATTTTAAACAATACTAATTTTCAAAAACTTATAAAATGAAATCGAAGATTCACGAACACAAAAAAAATAACATAATGAGTAAAAAAATCTTATTTCTAATTTTATGCTTTTCATCAAGCATCGCTTTTTCTCAAACTGGAATAATTCGAGGAAAAGTAATTGACAAGCAATCTGAAAAACCAATTGTTGGTGCAAATATCGAATTAATTGGAACTGAAGGAATAGCAGAAATATCAGATGCTGATGGTAATTTTAAATTGTCAAATGTGCCATTAGGAAGACAAAATATTCAAGTTAGTTTTCTTGGATATGAAAGTGCTTTTGTATCTGAAATTGATGTTACTACTGGTAAAGAAAATAGTGTATCAATTTCTATGACTGAAAAATTTAACTCACTTGATGAAGTTGTCGTTACTGGTGGCGGACAAAATAAAGCCAAAGCAATTAATAAAATGGCTGCGGTTTCTGTTAGACAATTTTCTGCAGAAGAAGCCAACAGATATGCTGGTGGACGAAGTGATGTAGCACGTTTAGCATCAAATTTTGCTGGTGTTGCAACTGCAGATGATAGTAGAAATGACATTGTAGTGAGAGGAAATTCGCCAGCAGGTTTGTTATGGCGTGTAGAAGGAATTCCAGTACCAAGTCCAAATCACTTTGCCACTCTAGGAACTACTGGAAGTCCAGTTTCGGCTCTAAATCCAAATATGCTAGCCAATTCCGATTTTATTACATCAGCTTTTCCAGCAGAATATGGAAATGCTATTGGCGGTGTTTTTGATTTAGGTTTTAGAAAAGGAAATACCGAAGATTATGAATATACAGTTGGTTTAGCAGCATTTCCTGGTGCAGAATTTATGGCTGAAGGTCCAATGTTAAAGAAAAATGGTGGCTCATTTGTCGCCGCAGCAAGATATGGTGTTGTTGGAACTTTAGGTTTAGCAGGAACAGCAGCCGCACCAAATTATAATGACATTTCTTTTAATTTAGACTTCGGAAATTCAAAGTTTGGAAACTTTACTCTTTTCGGAATTTTAGGTAATTCTGATATCGATTTCATCGGAAAAGATATTGAAGGCGATGATGATTTATTTGCAGCCAAAGATGAAGATGCTTATGCAACATCAGCTTTTAGCGCTTTTGGATTAAAACATACTATCGATATTGGTGATAAATCCTATCTAAAAACTACACTTGGTGCATCATCAGCGCAATCAACTTACGAAGCTTTCCGTTATTTTGATTTTCAAACACCAGCTGAAAACAGATTAAAATTTACAGAAACGGATAATACAGAAAGTCGCTTTACATTTTCTACTTTATTTAATTCTAAAATTTCTAAAAAATTCACATTAAGAACTGGTTTACTATACGAAAGCTTTAATCTTAATGCAAAAATAACAGACAGAGACAGACAAGAGGATAACAATGGCGATGGTTATCCAGATTTTGTAAGCATAATTAATAACGATGGAAACTATTCAATTATTCAACCTTATGCACAAGCTCAAGTTAGATTATTTGAAAAATTGACTTTAAATGCAGGTTTACACGGACAATATTTTTCTGTAAACGAAGAGTTTGCCATTGAACCAAGAGCTTCGTTGAGTTATGCTGTTAATCCAAAAAGTGCTATTAACTTTGGTTACGGATTGCATCATCAAAATGTGGCAGCACCAATTTTATTTTTAAATGAAAATATAGGTGGAAATTTAATTCAAACTAATAAAAATTTAGATTTAGTACGAAGTGAGCATTATGTGATTGGTTACGATTTAAGATTTGCAGACAAATGGAGAGCAAAAGTAGAAATGTACTACCAATCAATCAACAAAGTCGCAGTAGAAAGAACACCATCAGGATATTCATCGTTAACTGAAGGCGCAAGTTTTACTTATTCTATAGACAAAACTTCATTAATAAGTAATGGCGAAGGAAGCAATTCTGGGATAGAATTTACATTAGAAAAATTCTTCAGCAAAGGATATAATGTGTTATTTACTTCATCATTTTTTGAAAGTAAATACGAAGGAAGTGATGGTGTAGAACGCAATTCACCTTTTAATAATGGTTATGTAATTAATGCTTTGGCAGGAAAAGAATTCAAAATTGGAAAAGCAAGAAAGAATATTTTTTCTATCAATACAAAATTCACAACTGCTGGTGGAAGATATTACACGCCAGTTGATTTAGCAGCATCGCAAGCCGCAGGATTTGAAATAAAAGACGATACAAAACCATTTAGTGAGCAATACGATCCGTATTTAAGATTGGACTTAAAATTAGGAATGAAATTCAATAGTAAAACTAAAAAACGTTCGCATCAATTTTATGTCGATTTTCAAAATGTGACTGCAAATGAAAACGTTTTTACAAAAGAATATAACAGACAAACAGGTTTAATAAACCAAAAAGACCAAATAGGTTTTCAACCAGATTTTGGCTACCGATTTAATTTTTAAAGGTTTCATGTTTTGTTTGGTTAGTAAGAAAATGCTGGATTAACACATTCCCCAGCATTTTTAAAACTAAATTTCTTAAGATAAAATAAAACAACAATTTCATTTATTTTGTTTAGATGCTGGGTTTCTAAGTAAAAGTAAAACCTACTACTAAAACTTAGTTCCCAGTATCTTTTTTAATCTGCTTTATAAATAACTTACTTCATTTTAAATGAGAAATAATCAAATTATACTTGGATCTGGTGGAACAATTGGTTCGCTTTTAGCCAAAGATTTAAAAAAGTATACCAATCAAATTCGCCTGTTTTCAAGAAATCCAAAAAAAATAAATGAAGATGATATTTTAATTTCTGGAACACTTTTAGATACTAATGAAACCACAAATGCACTTCAAGATATTGATGTTGCCTATTTGGTTGTTGGGTTACCTTATGAAACTAAAGTTTGGGAACGTGATTTTGTGAAAATAGTTCAAAATGTAATAAATGCTTGTAAAATCCATAAAACTACATTAGTGTTTTTTGACAATGTTTATTTATATGATCCAGAATATTTTGAAGAACTAGACGAAGAAACGCCAATAAAAAGTACAAGTAAAAAAGGCGCAGTTAGAGTTGCAATTTCAAATTTGCTACATAAAGAAATTAAAAATAATGACATTAATGTTCTTATAGTTCGATCTGCTGATTTTTATGGTTTAAACATTTCAAACAGTATGTTCAATGAGCAAGTTATCAATAGAATTTTATCAGGAAAAAAAGCCAATTGGTTTTTAGATGCCAATAAAAAACATTCGCTAACTTTTGTAGAAGATGCTTCGAAAGCAACAGCAATGTTGGGAAATATAAATAGTGCTTACAATCAAGTCTGGCATTTACCTACTGATAAAGCGTATACTGCTAATGAATTGGTCAAAATTATTTCAAATATCACAGGAAAACCAGCAAAAATTAAAGTTGCCAATAAACTGATGATAACTATTTTAGGATGGTTTATTCCTGCAGTAAAAGAAAGTAAAGAATTATTGTATCAATATGATCGCGATTATGAATTCAAAAGTGATAAGTTTCAAAATGCTACGGGTATAAAACCTACTTCAATCGAGCTAGGATTGACTAAAATTATTAAAAATTTCAAGCCGCTAAAATAGAATTTTATAAGATTTTTTATTTCCTCAACATTCTACTTTTCATCTTACTAAAAAATTCAGGTGTGACACCAATGTAGGATGCAATTTGTTTTTGAGAGGTATTTTTTACAGCGTTTACGATATAATTTTTACCACAGTACCATTTAAAAATTATAATTGCACCAAGTTTTTAGTAGTATTCTAATATTAAAAAGCATCATTTTTAGATTGTATTCCGAAAAAAGCATATTTATTTTGGATTGTATTCCGTAAAAGTTGTATGTTTGTAAAAAAATTATGGTCACTCGGTTTTTAGAGCATATAATTACGTCCAATTTATACAAAAATAAAGTTATTTTGATTTTGGGAGCACGACAAACAGGCAAAACAACTTTATTAAAAAAAATTGCTGAACAACAAGAACGTACAATTTGGTTAAACGGCGATGAATATGATATACAACAACGCTTTAAAAATGCAACATCTACAAATTTAAAAGCGTTAATTGGAAATCATAAATTAGTTATAATTGATGAAGCACAGCGTATAGAAAATATTGGTTTGAGTTTAAAATTGCTTCACGACACATATCCTGATGTACAACTTATTGCAACTGGTTCATCAGCATTTGAACTGCAAAATAAAACGAATGAACCTTTAACAGGCAGGAAATTGGAGTATCAATTATTTCCAATCTCATTTGCCGAAATGGTTCAACATCACAGTGAGTTGTTAGAAAACAGATCAATTAAATCACGTTTGGTATATGGCTATTATCCAGAAATTATAAATAATGAAGGAAATGAAATTGATGTATTAAAATCATTAGCAGATAGTTACTTATTTAGAGATATACTAATGTTAGATACTATAAAAAAACCCGAAAAATTAGTGAAGTTACTACAGGCTTTGGCATTCCAAATTGGATCTGAAGTTTCATATAATGAAATTGGAAATTCAATAGGTTTAGACAGTAAAACGGTTGAAGTATATATAAATTTACTAGAAAAATCATTTGTACTATTTAGGTTAAACTCATATAATAGAAATCTCAGAAACGAGCTGAAATTAGGAAAAAAAATTTATTTTTATGATAACGGAATTCGAAATGCTATAATTTCAAGTTTTCAAATAATTGAAGCAAGACAAGATGCTGGGGCATTATTTGAAAATTTTTTGGTTTCAGAAAGAATGAAGTTCAATCATTATTCTAAAAATTATGTCAATACTTTTTTTTGGCGCACCAAAGAACAACAAGAAATAGATTATATTGAAGAAAAAAATGCTGAAATTTCTGCATTTGAATTCAAATGGAGTGCAAATAAAAAAGTCAAATTTTCAAAAACGTTTACCAATGCCTATCCCAATGCAAAAACACAATTAATAACTTTTGACAATATCACTACATTTTTAAGTTAATTTTTATTTTCTAAGCATTCTACTTTTCATCTTACTAAAAAATTCAGGTGTAACACCAATGTAGGATGTAATTTGTTTTTGCGGCACTTTTTGAATCAGTGTTGGATATTTTTTACAGAATTTATCGAAACGTTCTTCGGCAGATAAACTCAAATTATCCATCAATCGTTCTTGATGCGTAACCAATGAATTCTCAGATAAAATCCTGAAAAATCGTTCTAATTTCGGAATTTTTTCAAACAATATTTGTTGATTTTCTTTGGTGATAATAACCACTTCGGCATCTTCTAGAACTTCAATAAATAAATTGCCTGGTTTACCAGAAATGTAGCTGTACATATCGCCAATCCACTAACCTTGACAAGCAAAATGCAAAACGTGTTCAATGATGTTGTCGTTTATGTTGAAGCTTCTCAATATTCCAGAATTTACAAAATAAGTACTTTTGGAAACTTCGCCAGAACTTAGTAAAATGGTTTTGGCTTTGTACTGTTTTGTTTCTGTTCTAGAAAGAAAAATCGTTTCTTCTTCTGAAGTTAGCGAAATGATTTTTGATATGTTTTGAATAATTAGTTTCATATGTGGCAATTTGATTTTTTAGCGGTCACACGTGTTATCGCCTTTTTTTTGTATTTGCATTCGCAAAGTGACTTATTGGAGATTTCATCACTTCAAAAATACAGCTAAAATGGTTTTTCAAACAACTATTTTTCAAATCCGTTTAATCAGTGCAAATCTGTGGCAAAACTGTATATTTGATTAATTGAAAATTTAGCTATGAAATCGCTACAATAAAAATTTGCGAAAGCAAACGCCAAAAAAAGCGATAACATAGTTGACCTTTAAAAAATTAATTCTGCAAATATGAAAACCGAAAAAGAAAAAATGTTAGCTGGCGAAATTTATTTTGCCAACGATAAAGTTTTAGTTCAAGAACGCACTTTTGCTAAAAAATTACTTCATAAACTGAATGTTACCGAATATTTAATGAATGGAAATGCTAGAAACATTCTACGTCAATTAGTTCCAAATGCTGATAAACGAATATACATCGAACCGCCATTTCACTGTGATTATGGATACAATATTAATTCTGGTGAAAATGTCTATTTCAATGTGAATTGTGTAGTTTTAGACACAATGAAAGTTACCATTGGCGATAATGTTTTTTTTGCGCCTAACGTTCATATTTACACCGCATCTCATCCACTTGATGCCATTGAAAGAAGAACGGTCGAATGCTCAAAACCAGTTACAATTGGAAATGACTGTTGGATTGGCGGAAACTCAGTAATTTGTCCAGGTGTTACTGTTGGTAACGGTTGTGTCATTGGCGCCGGAAGTGTGGTTACGAAAGACATTCCAGATAATTCTCTTGCTGTTGGAAATCCTGCAAAAGTCATTCGATAATTGAATATATAAAATTCCTAATCTATTATTTACATACAAATAGTAGATTGTAATCGCATAATTATATATAAATAATAGATCATAATCGCATATTTATATACTTTTTTTGTATATTTGTAATCTAATATCACAGAAATTATGTTAGATTTAGATAGAATTTTAAAGAAAAATTTGCTCGAAAAATGGAATTCTGGGAAGGTTTTGATAGTAATTGGACCAAGACAAGTTGGTAAAACTACTTTAATTCGTTCCTTGTGTGAAGCAGAAGGGAATTATCTTTTTATAAATGGCGATGATAGCGAAGACCGATTGTTGTTAGAAAATGCTGGCGAAAATAAATTGCGAAATATTATTGGAAAATATACTACCGTTTTTTTTGACGAAGCACAACGCATTTCTAATATTGGTATAATTCTAAAAATAATCCACGATCAAATAAAAGAAATTCGGGTTGTAGTAAGCGGTTCGTCTGCATTAGAAATTGCCAACGAAATAAACGAACCATTAACTGGTAGAAAATGGGAATTCAACTTATTTCCGTTTTCTTGGCAAGAACTTAAAAATCATTTTGGATTTGCACAAAACACTAAAAATCTTCGACAATATCTTATTTATGGAATGTATCCAGAAGTAATAACCAATGCAAATGAAGCCGAAAGTACGTTAAAGCAAATTTCTGGAAGTTATTTATACAAAGATTTATTGCAATACCAAGGCATCAGAAAACCTGAAGTTTTAGATAAATTGTTGTTGGCTTTGGCATTGCAAATGGGTTCTGAAGTCAATTATAATGAGCTTTCACGAACTATTGGAGTTGATAGAGCCACGATTGAAAACTATATTTCGTTACTCGAAAAAGCTTTTGTAGTTTTTAGGGTAGCACCTTTAAGCAGAAATAATAGGAATGAAATTAACACATCCAGAAAAATTTATTTTTATGATAACGGAATTAGAAATGCCATAATTGGAAATTTTAAATCGTTAGAATTTCGTCAAGATGTTGGTGCGTTGTGGGAAAATTTTATAATTTCTGAACGCGTAAAATTACAAAGCTATAAAAAATGGCATGGTAGAAATTATTTTTGGCGAACCTATCAACAACAAGAAATAGATTGGATTGAAGAAATTGATGGTGCTTTTTCAGCTTTTGAATTTAAATGGAATACAAAAAAAAGAAATAAAAATTTTCCAAAAACTTTTATTGAGAATTATGAAGTTGCATTAAAAATGAATGTTACACCAGAAAACATAGATGATTTTCTTGAAATTTAATCTTATTTTTTAAAACCATTAAGTTAGTTAAGTTCATTAAGTCTTACCTTAAATTCCTTAACTAACTTAATGGTTTAAATTTTAATAATCTATTTTTACCAAACCAGCAGCACTTTTCGCCTTCTCAACAACTTCTTCAATAGGCGTTTCTAAACTATCATTCACTAATGAAATTCCCATTCTTCTGTAAGGTCTTGAAGTTGGTTTGCCAAAAATTCTAAAATCGGTTTTTGGTAATGCGGCTATTTTTTCAAGTCCAGAATAAGTTGGATTATTTGAATTTTCTGAAGCTAAAATCACAGCACTTGCGCCAGCTTTTTCTAATATAATTTCATGAATTGGCAAACTCAAAATCGCACGAAGATGCAATTCAAATTCGTTGAAATTTTGTGTTTCTGCCAAAGTTACCATTCCAGTATCGTGTGGTCTTGGCGATAATTCTGAAAAATAAACACCATCATCAGTCAAGAAAAATTCTACACCAAAAAGTCCTGCGCCACCAAGAGCTTCGGTTACTTTTCCTGCCATATCTTGTGCTTCAAATAAATCTTTATCAGAAATTCGAGCTGGTTGCCAACTTTCTTGGTAATCGCCACGTTCTTGTCTGTGACCAATTGGCGCGCAAAACAAAGTCGGATTGTTATTTTGAACCACAGTTAACAAAGTAATTTCTGAATTGAATTTTACAAATGCTTCTACAATAACTTCCACAACATCGCCACGCGAACCTTCAACTGCGTAATTCCAAGCTTTGTTAATGTCAGATTCAGTTTTTATTGTAGATTGACCTTTTCCAGACGAACTCATAAATGGTTTTACAACACACGGAATTCCAATTGCTGCAACTGCTTTTTGCAATTCTAAAGCTGAGGTTGCATATCTGTAATTAGCTGTTTTTAATCCTAATTCTTTACTTGCCAAATCGCGAATGGCTTTTCTATTCATAGTAAAATTTGCTGCTTTCGCAGATGGAACTACGGTAATTCCTTGTTTCTCATAATCATAAAAGCGTTCTGTTCTTATGGCTTCAATTTCTGGAACTATAAAATCAGGTTTGTGTTTGGCAACAATTC
>NZ_JAYUPK010000003.1:0-10690 GCF_043760115.1 Flavobacterium sp. | reverse complement strand
ATGAAAATTCTAAAATACTACTTCCAAAACCACCTTTAACAGTTCCGTCTTCAAAGGTTATAATATTTTGAAACGAACTAAAAATTTGATGCAATAACTTTTCATCTAATGGTTTTATAAATCCAAAATCATAAAGAGCAATTTCAGATTTATTTTCTATTTTTTCTAACGCTAAAGCCACATTATTTCCAATAAAACCTGTTGTTAAAACAGCAACTTTACTTCCAGATTTTAGTAAATGAGCTTTTCCAATTTCTATCATTTTAAAATCTTCAAGAGTTGGAATTTTCCAGTTTACAAATTTTCCTCTTCCTCTTGGATATCTTATTGCAATTGGAAATTCTAATCCTAATGATGCTGTAAATAATATATTTTGCAAATCTATTTCATCTTTTGGAGCATAAATTATCATATTGGGAATGCAACTTAAATAAGCAATATCAAAAACTCCGTGATGAGTTGCACCATCTTCTCCAACCAAACCTGCTCTGTCTAAACAAAAAATTACTGGTAAGTTTTGTAAAGCAACATCGTGAACAACTTGGTCATAAGCGCGTTGCAAAAAAGTTGAATAGATGTTACAAAAAACCACCATTCCTTGAGTAGCCAACCCTGCTGAAAGTGTAACTGCGTGTTGTTCAGCAATTCCCACATCAAATGCTCTTTCTGGAAAAGCATCCATCATAAATTTTAAAGAACTTCCGCTTGGCATTGCTGGTGTAATTCCAATAATTTTGGGATTATTTTTTGCTAATTCTACTAATGTTAATCCAAAAACATCTTGAAATTTTGGAGGTAGATTTTCGTCCGATTTTAAATAAATTTCTCCAGTAACAGCATCAAATTTTCCTGGCGCGTGATATTGAACCTGATTTTCTTCTGCTTTCTGTAATCCTTTACCTTTGGTAGTAATTATATGTAAAAATTTTGGACCTTTTACTTTTTGCAAACGTTTCAATTCTGAAATCAAAGCATCAATATTGTGACCATCAATTGGACCAGAATAATCAAAATTCAATGATTTTATCATATTATTTTGCTTATGATTTTTTCCTTCTTTAACAGATGTTAAATAATTTTTTAAAGCACCAACACTTGGGTCAATTCCTATGGCATTGTCGTTTAATATTACCAATAAGTTAGCATCAGTAACTCCAGCATGATTTAACCCTTCAAAAGCCATTCCGCTTGCAATTGAAGCATCGCCAATTACAGCAATATGATGTTTGTTTTCTCCTTTAATTTGAGATGCAATTGCCATTCCCAAAGCAGCAGAAATAGAAGTAGACGAATGTCCAACACCAAATGTATCATAAACACTTTCGCCACGCTTTGGAAATCCAGAAATACCGCAAAGTTGACGATTGGTATGAAAATTATTTTTTCTTTCCGTTAAAATTTTATGTCCATACGCTTGATGTCCAACATCCCAAACCAATAAATCATTTGGTGTGTCAAAAACATAATGCAAAGCAATAGTAAGTTCAACAACGCCAAGACTTGCGCCAAGATGTCCTTCTTTTACAGAAACAATATCAATTATAAAATCTCGTAATTCTTTTGCCAATTGTGGCAATTGTGAAATTTCCAATTTTCGTAAATCAGTTGGATTAATGATGTTTTGAAGTAGATTGCTTTTCATTAGTGTTTAAAAAGCAAATTTACGTTTTAAAATCGAAATTATTTATTTTTTGCTTTGACAGAATCAGTAATTATTTCAGTTTTAACCTTACCATCAACATATTTATATTTAAGTATAGAATCTTTTGGAGGCATTACCATTCCTAATGTGATATTTTGCTTTTCAATTGTATCCTCAACAACTGCAACTTCGCCTAAAGGAAAACCTTCATCATTTTTACAACTAAAAAGTGTAGTTCCCATAACAATAAAAAGTATAAGTAAAAATGCTTTTTGAAAAGACATTTGTTGGTTTAATACACTTTTAGGAATAGTAATGTCAAATGAATCAAGTTGGTCTTTTTTAAATCTTCCGCAAACGTTTACATCTTTATTTTTAATAAAATAGTTTTGAATTTCTGCAGATTTCATTTTAGTAAAATCAACAACACTTTTTATACATACATTACAAAATCGTCCAGTTTCATCTGGCGACATTGAATTCCAATTTTCCTTACATGGTTTAGGAACAGTTATGATTAATTTAGTATTCATAAAATGTTATTTTATTATTTTAATTGTAACGAAAATTATTCCAAAATCGTATTTTTGTTTTATGGACAACATTTTCACCGACGAATACTTCATGAAAAAAGCTTTACAAGAAGCTAAAACAGCTTTCGATAAAGACGAAATTCCAGTTGGTGCAATCATAGTAATTGATAATAAAATAATTGCAAGAAGTCATAACCTTACCGAATTATTAAATGATGTTACTGCTCATGCTGAAATGCAATCTATAACTGCTGCTGCAAATTTTCTTGGCGGAAAATATTTAAAAAATTGTACATTATACGTTACTATAGAACCTTGTCAAATGTGTGCTGGTGCTTTATACTGGAGTCAAATATCTAAAATAGTTTTTGGAGCAAGAGATGAACAACGTGGTTATCTAACTTTAGGAACACAATTACATCCAAAAACTGAAGTAATTCAAGGAGTTTTAGCCGATGAAGCAACCGCTTTAATGAAACTTTTTTTTGCTACAAAAAGAAAATAAAAGGTAATTCTATTTAGAAGAAAAATAGTCCAAAAAATATTTTACATTTACTACAATAAACAACGTACATTATCAGTTATGCTAATAATTGAAAGTGTTAAATTTTCATAAAATTCTTTAAACAAGTTCTAACAATTAATCCCTTTTACAAATGAAGACCAGCAAATTAATCGGTTTGTTTTTAGCAATCTTTGTGTTGCATTCTTGTTCTAAAAAATCGGCTGCCGATTTTAATTCTGATTTTTCATTGTATAAAGATTTTGTCTCGAGTTTCTCCTCGGGTTTTTCTTCGGTTAATTCTGATTTTCGAGTTCAATTAGTATCCAATAAATCCAATTGGAAACCCAATCAAGAACTAGACGATAATTTATTTGATATTTCTCCTTCTATTTCTGGAAAAGTAGTCGCGCTTTCTGCAAATACTATTGCTTTTATTCCTAAAGAAAAGTTGGATCAAAATACTTTGTATCAAATTACCTTAAAACTTTCTAAAATTTATAATAATGTTCCCAAAGAACTTTCGGATTTTAATTTTTCTGTAAAAACCTATAAGCAAGATTTTATTGTTAAAACAGAAGATTTACAATCGTACAGTAAAGACTATTATTACCTTCACGGAAGTATGAAAACCGCTGACAATATGAGTTTTGAAGACGCCCAAAAACTTATAAAAGCCAATCAAAGTGATAAAGATTTAAAAGTAAAGTTTGATAAATCAGCTTGTACAAAAACAGAATTTAAATTTTTAATTGATAGTATTCCTCGTTTAGATTCTAATTCAGAAATAGAAATTTCTTGGGATGGAGACGATTTAGATATCGATACCAAAGGAAAATTACTGTTTCCTGTTCCTGGAAAAAATCAATTTAAAGTATTGAAAATTGAAGTTGGCGATGAAAATAATCAATCAGTTTTAATAAATTTTTCTGATCCATTAAAGAAAGATCAAGATTTTAAAGGTTTAATTTCTATAGAAAATACTAATAATTTAAAATTTACAACCATTGGAAATGTTTTAAAAGTATTTTATAATAATGAGCCAAAATCGTCTGAAACTGCAATAGCAACTGCTGTTGATGTTGGCGCTGTTGCCGTTACACAAGTTATAGATTCTACAGCAGTAGTTGATGTAGCAACTGTAGATAGTGCAGCAGCAGTGGTTCAAGATGCAGCTAGTAATTACGATGTTGCAGAAGTAGTTTCATCAATTGAAGAAGCATTTTCTGGAACTAAATTGGTAGAAGTTTTTCAAGGAATTGAAAATATTTATGACCAAAAAATGAAAATGAATTATTCTGAAAAATTAGTTTTTGATCAAATAAATCCAGGTGTTAGATTATTAAAAAGTGGAACGATTTTACCAAGTTCTAATAATTTAAAAATAAATTTTGAAGCGGCAAACTTAAATGCTGTTGATGTAAAAGTATACAAAATTTACAAAGACAATATTTTGCAATTTCTTCAAGATAATCAAATAAACGGTACTCGAAATTTAAAACAAGTTAGTCAAGCTATTGCAAAATCTACAATAGAATTAAAACAAAATAATTTACTCAATTACACTAAATGGAATACTTATGCTTTAGATATTTCTAAAATTATTGAACCTGAACCTGGAGCAATTTACAGAGTAGAATTTTCATTTAAGAAAAAATATTCTCTTTATAAATGCACTAGTTCTTCAGATACATCTGATGAGGAACAAAATAATGATGAGGAAGAAGATGAGAATGATGTAAATTATAGTCAAAATAACTATGATGATTATTACTATGAAGAAGATTATAATTATCGCGAAACTCAAGATGCATGCTCGGATTATTATTTTTATAACACCAAAATTGGAACTAATATTTTAGCTTCCGATTTAGGAATTATTGCCAAAAAAGGAATAGATAAATCTGTAGTTATTGCTGTGAGTGATATTGTTTCTACCGATCCAGTTTCTGGAGCAACTGTAGATTTATATAATTATCAACAGCAAAAAATTGCAAATTCTACAACTGATGGCGACGGAATGGTTTCTTTCCAATTAGAAAAACACGCTTATTTTGCTATAGTTTCTAAAGGAAAAAATACAACTTATATAAAACTAGATGATGAACTTTCGCTGTCTGTAAGTAATTTTGATGTTTCTGGCGAAACGTTACAAAAAGGATTAAAAGGATACTTGTATGGCGAACGTGGCGTTTGGCGTCCAGGTGATACTTTATTTATGGGTTTTATTTTAAATGATAATGCCAATAAATTACCTGCTTCACATCCAATAAAATTTAAACTTAATAATCCTAACGGAAAAACTACGTATGAATCGGTTCAAAAACTAAGTGATTTAAATCATTATAAATTTGTTGTTCCAACAGAATCTTCTGCTCCAACAGGAAATTGGGAAGCAATTGTAAGTATTGGTGGTGCACGATTTTATAAAAACATCAAAATTGAAACTATAAAACCAAACCGATTAAAAATTAAAAATAGTTTTAACGAAGCGGTACTTTCTACATCTAAAAACAACATCAATAACATTCAAGTTTTATGGCTTCATGGTGCAATTGCAAAAGATTTAAAAACTGAAGTTCAAGCTAAATTTTCACAACAAGTTACTACTTTTAAAGGATTTGACAACTATGTTTTTGATGATCCAACACGAAGTTTTTCAACTGAAGAAGTAAATATTTTTTCTGGAAAAGTAGATGCAAATGGTCGCGCTTCTATTCCTATAAATCCAACTTTGCAAGGTCAAGCACCAGGAATGTTAAAAGCCGCTTTTATTACCAAAGTGTATGAAAATGGTGGTGATGTTAGTACAGATGTTGCTTCAACTTCTTATTCTCCATACAAAACTTATCTTGGTGTAAAAGCTCCAGAACCTAACAAATATGGAATGTTAGAAACCGCAAAAGTAAATAAATTTGAGATTATTAGTGTTGGCGAAAACGGAAAACCAAAATCGGTAAAAAATCTTGATGTTCGTGTTTACAAATTAGAATCTCGTTGGTGGTGGGATGCTTCTAATGATAATTTATCGAGTTATAATTCTTCAAATTCAACTATTGCATATAAAAATTTTAGAATAAATACAGATGCTTCTGGAAGAGGAAACGTAGCATTTGCTGTAGCAGAAAACGATTGGGGAAATTATTTAATTCGAGTTTCAGATCCAACTGATGGACATTCTACAGGAATTACAACTTACATTGATTCGCCATATTGGTCGTCTAAAAGTGAAACCGGCGGAACTGCAACAATGTTAAAATTTTCAACAGATAAAACTAAATATGCTGTTGGCGACAAAGCAAAAATATATTTTCCGTCTAGCGAAGGTGGAAGAGCTTTAATTTCGGTAGAAAACGGAACTAAAGTTGTAAAAACACTTTGGACTAAAACTAAAGCTGGAGAAACTTTGGTAGAGTTACCAATTACAGGAGAAATGGCTCCAAATATTTATATAAATATTACACTTTTACAACCGCATGCATCAACTAAAAACGATTCGCCTATAAGAATGTACGGAATTGTTCCAATAGAAGTTATCGATAAAAACACCGTTTTAGAACCAGTAATTTCTATGCCAGATGTTTTTAGACCAGAGCAAACGGTAAACGTAAAAGTATCTGAAAAGCAAGGAAAAAAAATGACCTATACCATTGCTGTTGTTGATGAAGGATTGCTAGATTTAACTCGTTTTAAAACTCCCAATGCTTGGGATAGTTTTTATACAAGAGAAGCATTAGGTGTTAGAACTTGGGATATTTATGATGATGTAATTGGTGCTTATGGAGGAAAAATAAATCAGGTTTTTAGTATTGGTGGCGATGCCGATTTAGGTGGTGGAAAAGCCAAAAAAGCCAATCGTTTTAAACCAGTTGTTATGTATTTTGGTCCGTTTACGTTAGAAAAAGGTGCTTCTGCAAATCATAAAATTAAACTTCCAAAATATATTGGATCTGTAAAAACTATGATTGTAGCAGCCGATGCAAGTACAAGTGCATACGGAATGGCAGAAAAAGCTACGCAAGTTAAAAGTCCGTTGATGGTTTTAGCTTCGTTACCAAGAAAAATTTCTCCATCAGAAAAAGTTACAATACCAGTTACACTTTTTGCAACAGAGAAAAATATTAAAAATGTAAAACTTCAAATTATTACAAATAATGGTGTTCGTGTTATAGGAAGTTCAACTCAAATGGTAACTTTTACAGAACCAGACGAAAAAATGGCCTACTTTAATTTAGAAGTTGGAAGTGCAACTGGATTAGGAAAAATTCAGATTATTGCAACATCTGGAAAAGAAAAATCTAATTATGATGTTGAAGTTGATGTTACCAATCCAAATCCTGTGACTAATGCTTATACTGATATTATAATTGAACCAAACAGTTCTAAAACTATAAATTGGACAACATTTGGCGTAAGCGGAAGTAACAAAGCCAAGATGGAAGTTTCCTCTGTGCCAACAATAGATTTTAGCCGACGATTGGATTATTTAATTCAATATCCACACGGTTGTGTAGAACAAACAACATCGTCAGTTTTTCCACAGTTGTATCTTACAGATGTTATGGATTTAGATGAAAATCGCAAACAAGCAATTCAAAAAAATGTAACCGCAGGAATTCAGAAATTAAGTAATTTCCAGTTGTCAAATGGCGGATTTTCTTATTGGCAAGGCAATACCGATGCTGATGATTGGGGTTCATCGTATGCAGGACATTTTTTAATTGAAGCAGAGAAAAAAGGATATGTTTTACCAATAAATTTTAAAGCTAAATGGATTTCTTATCAACAAAAACTAGCAAAACAATGGCGATTTGAAAACAGAAACGGAAACGATTTTGCGCAAGCATATCGACTTTATACATTGGCAATTGCAGGTTCAGCCGATTTGGCTTCTATGAATAGATTGCGTGAAACGGTTGGAATTTCTAACGAAAGTAAACTTCGTTTGGCTGCAAGTTATGCCATAATTAAACAAAATGCTGCAGGTTTAGCATTATTAAGTAAAGCTAAAATTGATGAAGAGTCAGAAAATGGTTATTACTATTATTATGGTTCTAGCGATAGAAATCGTGCCATGGCATTAGAAACTTTAGTATTGTTAGGACAAAAAGCTAAGGCATTTGCAATGGCAACGAAATTGGCTAAAAATCTTTCTAGTAACGAATGGATGAGCACACAAACCACAGCTTATGGATTGTATGCCATGTCTAAATTTGCAAAATCTAACGGAAGTAAAGGCGTAAATATTCAATATTCTAATGGTGGAAAAGCTGTTGTAATCAATACTAATAAAACAATTTCTCAAAGAGATTTGACTATTAAAACAGGTACAAATGCAATTACAATTAAGAATAATAAAAACAATACCATTTTTATTCGAGTTTTAAATTCTGGAATTCTTCCTGTTGGAAAAGAACAAGTTATTCAAAATAATTTAACTGCAAGTGTGCTTTTTAAAGATAGAAAAGGCAACACAATTTCGGTAGCTAAAATTGCACAAGGAACAGAATTTATTGCCGAAGTAACACTTAAAAATGGTAAAAATGAATATGTAGAAAACATTGCACTTTCGCAAATTTTACCTTCTGGATTTGAAATTGTAAATACGCGTTATACTGATTTTGGTGACGCAACCAACAACATTGCCGATTATATTGACATTCGAGATGACAGAGCCAATTATTACTTCGGACTAAAAGCCAATGAAACTCGTAAGTTTAAAATATTGTTAAACGCATCTTATTTGGGTAATTATTATCTTCCTGGTTTGCAATGCGAAGCAATGTACGACAACGATTTTCTTGCTCGAACTAAAGGACAATGGGTTGAAGTTGTAAAATAGTTTTTATCCTAACAGGTTTTATATCCTAACATGTTTTTTTAACCTGTTAGGTATTAAAGAAGAAAATAAATTGAGTTTATATCCTAACAGGTTTTTTTTAACCTGTTAGGTATTTAAGATGAAGATTTTTAAAATAAATATACCTAACAGGTTAAAAAAAACCTGTTAAGATAACGAAAACTAATATAATATGAAGAATGATATTTTTGAAGCAGGCGTAATTTATCATTTTTATAACAGAGGTAACAATCAAGAAAATATCTTTTTAGAAGATAAAAACTATTTTTATTTTCTACAATTATTAAAAAAATATCTTTTGCCTATTTGCGATATTTATGCTTACTGCCTTTTAAAAAATCATTTTCATATTGCATTAAAAATTAAAGAAAAACAAGAATTACCAGAAAAATATCAAGAAAAAATACATTTACCTTTTTCAAATTTATTTAATTCTTACTCTAAAAGTATCAATAAAGCTTATGATAGAAAAGGAAGTTTATTTCAAGAACATCCACAAAGAAATAGAGTAGAAAATGAGGAATATCTTAGACAACTTATAGTTTATATTCATCTAAATCCTGTAAAGCATAAATTTATAGAAGACTTTAAAGAATATAAACACTCATCTTTTAAAGCTTATCTTTTAAATAAAGAAACAAATCTTGATAAAGAATTTGTACTAGAACTTTTTGGAGGTATTGAAAATTTTATTTTTTATCATAACCAAAATAAGATAAAATATGAAGGTTTAGTTGAAGATATTGATAATTTTGATTTAATATCCTAACAGGTTTTTTTAAACCTGCAAGGTATTTGAGAATAAAAATAAATTGAATTAATATCCTAACAGGTTTTTTTAAACCTGTTAGGTATTTAAGAACAAAAATAAATTGAGTTAATATCCTAACAGGTTTTTTTTAACCTGTTAGGTATTTAAGAAGAAGATTTTGTAAATAAATATATATCAGTTTTTTTACCTTTCGGGTGTCTAAAAAGAAGATTTTTAAAACAACTATACCTAACAGGTTAAAAAAAACCTGTTAGGATAATAAATATAATTTAACTTTTATAAAGTTGAAACATAAACTAGTAGCGTTTATAAAACGCGTCTCAAACTACATAAATAACAACAAAAAGAAATCTATAATAGGATTTATTCTTTTAGTGATTTATTATTTTTCGTTACCAAGAACATTATTTGTAGAACCCTATTCTACAGTAATAGAAAGTAACGATGGTGAACTTCTTGGAGCTAAAATTGCTCGCGACGGACAATGGCGATTTCCTGCCAATGACAGTATTCCAAACAAATTTAAAAAATGCATTGTCTATTTCGAAGACGAACATTTCTATCAACATTTTGGATTTAATCCAGTTGCCATGGTAAAAGCAATTCAGCAAAATCGTTCTGCAGGAAAAGTAGTTCGTGGCGGAAGTACATTAACGCAACAAGTAATACGTTTATCAAGAAAAAATAAAAAACGAAGTTATTTTGAAAAAGTTATAGAACTCATTTTATCTACACGATTGGAATTTCGTCATTCTAAAGAAAAAATTTTAGAATTATACGCGGCACACGCACCTTATGGCGGAAATGTAGTGGGATTGGAAATGGCATCTTGGCGTTATTTTGGCGTGCAAGCTCATCAACTTTCTTGGGCGGAAAGTGCCACATTAGCCGTTTTACCAAATGCTCCAAGTTTAATTTATCCTGGAAAAAATCAAGAGAAATTATTAAAAAAACGAGATTTACTTTTGCAAAAATTGTACAAAGATAAAATCATAGACAAATTAACTTATGAGTTGGCTTTAACCGAACCTTTGCCTCAAAAACCTTATGTAATTCCGCAAACTGCTCAACATTTGCTACAGCGAATTGCTAAAACAGATGAAGGAAAAAGAATCAAAACCACAATTGATATTTCATTGCAAAATAGAGTAAATCAAATTGCAAACCAATATTACAATCAGTACAAGCAAAATGAAGTTCACAACTTGGCAATTATTGTAATTGACATTCAAAATCGCAATATTATTAGTTACGTTGGCAATTCTCCAACAGATAATGATCATGATAAAGATGTTGATATTATTGGTGCGCCAAGAAGTACAGGAAGTATTCTAAAACCATTATTGTTTGCTTCAATGCTAGACGATGGTGAAATTTTGCC
>NZ_JAYUPK010000002.1:0-10783 GCF_043760115.1 Flavobacterium sp. | reverse complement strand
AAATCGCAACTAAAAGATTTCCATTTCAAACATTTAAGTTCATCGAACACCTAATAAAATAAATATTTTAGTGAGATAATCCGGGCTAGTTAATTTTCGTCTTTTGTAAAATTCAAATTTCTAATAATTATTTTCCATAATTTTTAATTCTTTTAATATCGATATGCAAATCTAAAGGAATATTTTTTTCTATAGAATTGTATAAATCTCTTGCCATTGCTGGTGCAAGCATTACGCCACGAGTACCTAAGCCGTTTAATAAATGTATATTTTTGTGTTTTGGATGCGTTCCAACTAAAGGTCTTCTGTCTTTAACTGTTGGTCTAACTCCAGCTATATGTTCAATAATTTCGAAATCGCAAGTAATTAAAGCTTTTAAATCTTTTAGAATTTCATTTTTGCCTTCTTCGGTTGGATTGTTTGTTTTATCTTCCCAATTGTAAGTGGCGCCAACTTTGTATAAATCATTACCAAGAGGAACAATAAAAAGTGACGATTTTAAAATTACATCTAAATCTAAATTTCGCGCTTTAATAATCAATAATTCGCCTTTTGTTCCATCTAGAGGCAAATCATTAAATAATGGATTTAAAAGCATTCCAAATCCTTCTGCGAAGACAATATGTTTTGCTTTTGTATTTTTATAAACAACAAATTCATTTTCAATTACTAATTCCGAATGATTGAATGTTTCTTCAATGTATAAATTTAGTTGTTTTAGATGATTTTGATAGGTTTCTAAAAGCAAATTGGTATCAACATAACCAGAATGCAAAACTTCACCAAAACCATAAGGTGATGGAACAAAATTATATTGTTTTGTTATTAATTTAGTAGAAAGAAATTTAGATAAATTGGGTTTATCTGAAGCTATAAACCAATTGTTTTGTTCTTCTACAGAGTAAAACTTTCTTAGTAAAGGTAATTTGTAATCTAGTTTTACATTTAATTTTTGTTCTAAACCTGCATAGAAAACATCCAATAATTCTAGCTGTTCATTAGCATTCCAAACTTGGCTAAATCTTTTTAAAATTACTGGATTATAAAGTCCACCAGCAATTTTAGAAGAATTTTGCGATTGATTGTTTACCACTAAAATGGTTTTGTTGTTTTGTATTGCTTTTTCAGCAAAAGCTATTCCTGCCAATCCACAACCAACAATTAAATAATCAATCATAACAATAATTTAGAATTACAAAGTTAGCTAATGTGCATAAAAAAACTCTTACCTTTAAGTAAGAGTTTTTAATATTTTAAGAAATTGAATTAGTAATTCCACATGTCTTGTTCAAAATCACGAATTTTACTTTTAACTCTTTCAGATTCTAATAATTGCATTTGCGCATTATCTTTCATGTAACCATCAATAGTTCTATCACCATAAACATTTTCTTCTTTGTAAATTACACCACTAAAACGACGAGAATTTAACAAATGATCAAATGTAATTGGCATTGCAGAATTCCTATCGTTAAAAGCTTTAGCTTCATGAAGTACATCTCTAATTGCAGGAAAATAAATCCAAAACAATTCAATAACGTCAGCATTATCTTTTCCAATTTCACGAGCTTCAGGTGCTACAGGACAAATTGCAAGCATTCTGTACTTCAATTCACTTTGACGTTTATCAAAATACCAATAACCTTTAACTTTAAAACCAGTAATATCTTGAGCAGTTAATTCCAATTCATTAACAAACTGTTTGTCAAGAATTTTTCTACCAGATTTATATGCTTCAATATCAGTATTAATCTCATCAAAACCTACTTGGGCAGTATCAATGTATTTAAAAGACGAACTCATATCTTTTATAGATTTTTTGGTGTTAAAATATTCATCACCATAAACCTCAGTTATTTTACCACTTTTAATTCCATTTAAAAGTACTTGGAATAAAGATCTTCTATCTTTACCAATACTAGCAGTATCGATTGGAAAATATAATGGAAAATTTACTCTTTCATCAAGATCAATATTTTCCCATACAGTTTTACCCATTAATACATCTCTGTCATGTACATAGCCGTAAGGTAATGGTTTATCATTATCAGAATCCATTTGAGCAGTAGTTTTTTTACCAATCTCATCTGGTGTTTTTGCATTTAATAAATTAGATTGTGAATAAGAAGTAAAACTTCCTAAAACACTAAAGGTAACTAATAAAAGGGCTTTTAATTTCATAATTCTATTTATAAGTTATTTAAGAAGATAACGTTCTACTTAAAATATTATTGTATTTCCCAGCTAACTGGAGAACATTTTCCTGGAATAATTCCTGCTCCAGTTCCTACTATTTTAGTTTTAATATCAAAAATTGATATTATATCTCCTCTACCAGATTTAGCAAGCGCAGCAACACATTGAGCGTTAACTCTATCGCCATTTACAACCACGGCAGCTTGACCACCAACTTTTAAGGTAAATCCAGTTACTTGATAAGTTAAATCATATAAGAAATCAGGTAATTTTGCAGTTACTTGAGCAACTTGAAGTCTAGTTTTAGGACCTTTTCCAGATAATTCACCAGCAACATAACCAGTTGGAGGTGGAACATTTTTAATTCTAAAAACTTTACTGTCAGAAACAGATTTACCATCTGTCATTGTACCAGTAGCGGTAACTGTAACCTCAGCACCAGAACCTGGAACTAAATTATATTTTCCTTTTCCACCAGCAGATGAAACACCTGCACCAGAAGCCCTAACTTTATCATCACCAATACCTGCAAATGAAACTGTTAAAGGATTTGGTAAACCTCTATATACAACATTCATTTTATCAGCAGAAATATTTGCTGAATTTGGTCTTGGTATTACAACATATTTTCCTTCAAATGGAAGAGGAATAGTTTTTCCATCTTCAAGGAAAGTAAATTTTCCATTTATAGTTTGTTCACCAATTGCTCCAGCAGTCATAGAAATTACTGCTTGACCATTTTTAATACTTCCTGGACCTTGAAATGATGTTGGCTTAGTACTGTCATCATAACGACCTAAAACAACTTTACCTGTTACAGTTTCACCTTGAAAATATGCACTTTTATCTAAAACAACAAGTGCGGTATAATTTTTCATAGATGATAAATCCATAGTAACTTTTCCTAACATGGTATTATAAATATCGAATTCAGATTTTTTTACATCATTTTGCCATGCTGTTAATTTTGCTAAAGATGCGATTGCAGGAAAACCTTCAAAATGATAATTTAAATATTTTTTTGTTGTTCCTTCACTATCTTTAATATCTTTTGTATTAAATTTAGTTTCTAACTCCTTTATCATTGGTGCAAGTTTTTTTAATAAAATAGGATCTGACGCACATGCACTTTTAATATCAGAAACGTATTTATTCATAGCTGCTACAATTTCAGTTCCTTTAGGAGAATAAGCATCACCTTTGAACCATTGTTCATCTATAAAACCACCTTTATCCATAGCTTCATAAGGAAGTTTTCCAGTTTCCTCGTCAACTTCAATACCTTCTTTTGCATCTTTTTTTAATGTTTCAATATAATCATAAAATGATTTTGAAATTGAAGATATTTTAGATGAAATAATTTTTGCTGAACCAAACTGAGATGGATTTTCGGTTCCTTTTTGATCTATGGTTGCAAATAAAGTTTTATTATTTTCTATAGATGCAACGTTTGCAGATTCAAATTTTTCATTCATCAATCCGAATGCTGATAATACTTCTTTTGACATATTTAATGCCAACATAGCGATGAATACCAAATACATTAGGTTAATCATCTTCTGTCTAGGGGTTAATTTTCCTCCTGCCATTTTTTCTAATTAGTTTAGTTTAAAATTGTTTTATATAAATTTAGTTTAAAACTAATTATCCTTTGTTACTCATTGCAGAAAGCATTCCACCATATACATTGTTTAATGTAGATAAGTTAGAAGTTAACGACTGCATTTGATCTTTTAATTTTATGTTGTTTTCTGCAACTTCATTATTTATTTGTGCGTTTCTTTCAGCACTTTGTAACTGCACTTGATATAAACCATTTAAAGCTTCCATTTGTGTAGCTGCTTTACCCATTTCTTCTGCATATTTCTTTTGTCCTGCCATTGCATCAACTGTTGGAGAGATTGATTTAGCCGCACCTTCGAAATTTTTAATACTATTTCCTAAACTTGCCATTAACTCACCATCAATTTTTGCATCTTTTAACATTGCATCTAATTTTTGAGATAATAAACCTTGAGCTTCTTTAGGATCTTCTGCTTTTATAGCTTTTGCTTTGGCATCTCCACCAGCTAATTCTGGATATACTAATGACCAATCTAATTCT
Organism: Flavobacterium sp.; assembly: GCF_043760115.1. Lineage (GTDB taxonomy): Bacteria > Bacteroidota > Bacteroidia > Flavobacteriales > Flavobacteriaceae > Flavobacterium. The sequence goes on along the minus strand of NZ_JAYUPK010000002.1, from coordinate 6,483 downwards.
TTATCAACTGGATCAAAAGCTGATAATCCAAAAATGAATGCTTCTACACCTAATCCGATAATTAACATTGCGCTTGCTCCTGGCCAGTGTTGAATTTTAAATAAAGCTCCAACGATTACAACTGCTGCTCCCATTCCGTAAGCGAAATTCATCACTTTTTTGTTAATTAATGCCATAATAAATAATAATTTTAGTTAGTTAAGTTTAATATAATTTAAGTTAGTTAAATTTTAGTTTAAAGTTTTACTGGTTTTTTACCATTTCCAGTTGTTTGTGTTCCCATATAATCTTGTACTGTTCTAAATCCGATGTAGCTTCTAGCAGTATCTTTGTATTCAAAATCTCTAGTACTTACTTGTAAGAAGTAGGAAACATCTTTCCAAGAACCACCACGAACTACTTTACGATTGTTAGAATTGTCTGCAACATTTGGATTCATTGTAGAAACATATTCGTAAGAAGATGCATCATAAGAAGAATCTGTCCATTCTGAAACGTTTCCTGCCATGTTATACAAATTATAACCATTTGGCTCGTAAGATTTCGCTTCTACAGTATACAATGATTGATCTGCTGCATAATCTCCACGGTTTGGTTTAAAGTTTGCCATAAAACAACCTCTATCGTTTTTAGTATATGGTCCACCCCAAGGATATGTTCCAGATTCTAAACCACCGCGAGCTGCATATTCCCATTCTGCTTCTGTTGGAAGACGGAAAGAATTAATTAAATCTCTTCCTTTTTTCTTTTTAACATAAATATTTTTGTTTAATGTTCTCCAAGCACAAAATGCTTTTGCTTGTTTCCAATTAACTCCAACAACTGGATAATCGCCATAAGCTTGGTGCCAAAAATAATCATTATGCATTGGCTCATTATAAGAATAAGCGAAATCTTTTATCCAAGCAGTTGTATCTGGATAGATTTTAGTGTTTTCTGTTTTAATAAATTTACTTCTTTTACCAACTTTAGCTTTAGCTGCAGCTTGAATATCCATCCAAGAATAATGAAATTGTAATTTATTTACATCAATTGTTCTTAAACCATTAAAAGATTCTGCAACTGGTAAATACATAGTATCCATAACTTCTGTATAATATTCGTCTGGATATTTTTTAGTATCTGTTATCAGTTTAGATTTTCTATTAAGCGGTCTTCCTGCAAATGGATCATCTGCTGTACCTACACTATAATAGTTTTCATACATGTATTTATCATAAGGCGTCATTTTAGCAGGATCAGTATCTGCGAAAGCAAAATCTCCAATACTACCAGTTTTTCCACCTTTACCACCTTTTCCTGTAGCACCAGCTTTTATACCAGTTTCATCAGCCAAAGTAGCCAAACGAACTCTAATTACAGAATCTTTAACCCATTCTACAAATTGACGGTATTCACTATTTGTAATTTCGGTTTCGTCCATGTAAAAAGATCTTACAGTAACGGTTTTGGTAGGCGCATCTTGTACGTTAGCTAAATCATCATCTGATTTACCCATTATAAATGCTCCACCAGGAACTAATGTCATACCATAAGGTTTCTCAGGATGCCATTTTTTACCTTTAACTCCTACCAATTCGCCTTTGTCGCTAGATTTACCGCAACTGACTAGTAGTGTTAAAACAGATGCAAATGCAATGAACTTCTTCATATAAATTTGGGTTAATTATGTAATTAATTTTAAGGGCGTAAACCTATCTATTTTTTTTGAAAAAAACAATTAAATGGTTCACATTTTTTATATTGACGATTCAAAAATAGTAACAATTCTGGAAACTACAAAATAAATAATCGATAAAAAGCAATAATAATCGATAAAAAGCTAAAAAATATAATTTTAATGTAATTTAACTTACAAATATGCCTAAAAGTTAAATTTTATCGATGTTTTTATTTTAAACTATATTCTTTCTTTGGGCTTTCCACCAACGTTCTGGGAACTCTTGGTTGGTTGCAGCAATGTAATCTTGATGCGTACACGGTAATAACGTATTTTTTTTTAGTTTATTATTAACATTTGAAAAAAAAGGTATTTCTATCCACCAACGCTCCGTTTTATCGCTTTTATAAAAGATAATATCTTCATCTTCAAGCGGAACAATATATTTAGAATAATTATTTTTACTTCCAAAGGGATATTCGTTAGATCTAAAATGTACTCCTTCTATAAAATACCAAATAATTTGTGCAATTAAAACAGCTTCTTGTTTGGTATTATCATGATTAAACAATCCAAAAACCGAAACTTTATCACTTATTCCAGAATATCTTGCCAAAGAACAAATTTCTTTTCCATTAAAACCATTGGGTACAAAAGTAAATGAATTTCCTGAATCTGAGGACTTTACAGAAGTTAAATCTAAACTTATTATGTCTGCGTCTCTAAAAACTGGTTCTGAAATCGCTATTGTATTGCATATTTCTCCTAAACGATATGCATCAAAATATAATTTTTCTAATAAATCTATCTCTTCTTGCGAATTAAAATAGGTTTGATATCCTATATTACTATAATTAAAAAGATTATTTGGTTCTTCAATAATAATTTTTGACAAGTACGATTCTGATGGGTTTAATCCTTCTTCTTTACCTAAATCAAATTTAGAATCTATTGAAACTAAATTAACCATCTGATCTAAAGAATCATACGCTCGATAAATAGCATAGGTTAAATCTTGAGAACCACCAATAATTATTGGAATAATATTTTTTTTTATTAATGTAGCAACAACTTTTTGAACCGCAAAATAAGTATCGTCTAATGAATTACCTGGAAGTATATCTCCTAAATCTGCTATTGTTTGGCTCCAATTTCCTGGAAATAAAGAGTAAAATTCTTTTCTAATGTTTGATAAATCAACATTATTATTACTATTTGAATTTCCGCGATTATCTAAAACTCCAATTATTGCAATTTTAACCTTGCTTAAATCTGGAAATTCTTCGTTAGTATGAAAAACCACTTTACTAGATAAATGCTGAGATGACAGACGTTTTATGTCTATCAACAAATGCGTGTCAATTGGTGTTAAAAAATCGAAATCCATGTTATTACTTCTTTTTTGAAACTACTTTTTTTACTGGTGTTTTTTTAACTGCTGTTTTCTTTGCAGGTGATTTTTTCTCTATCATTTCTTGAACTTCTGCTAATGTTAGTTTTGTAGCATCAATATCTTTATTTAGTTCAATTTTGATTTTTCCTTTAGTAATTTCACTTCTTCCCCAACGTGCTTTTTGAACCAAAATTCCTTCTGCTTCCCAATTGTGGATTACTTTATCTATATTCTTTTGAAGTTTGTCTTCTATAATTGTTTCAATTTCTTGCTGAGATAAATCATTAAAATTATATTTTGTACTTACGTTTATAAAAATTCCGTTCCATTTTAAAAATGGTCCAAATCTTCCTGTTCCTTTTTGAACTCCTTCTCCTTTATAAACTGCAATTGGTGCATCAGCTTGCGCTTTTTCGTCAATTAACACTTTGGCTCTTTCTAAATCTACATCTAATGGTTCTTCGCCTTTTGGAAGTGAAACAAATACTTTTCCGAAACGGATGAATGGTCCAAAACGCCCAAGACTTACCTCAACTTCTTCTCCTTGATATTCTCCAAGAGCTTTTGGAAGTAAAAATAAATTCAAAGCTTCTTCTAATGTTATGTTTCCCATATTTTGTTCTGGGCGCAAACTTGCAAATTTCTTTTCTTCGTCTTCACTATCACCAATTTGAGCCATTGCGCCAAATTTTCCTAAACGAACCAAAACTGTCTTACCAGATTCTGGATGTTTTCCTAAAATTCGTTCGCCACTTTCTCTATCGGCATTGGCTTCAACATCTTTTACATTAGGATGGAATTTATCGTAAAACTCCTGCATCATTTTAGTCCAATTGATGTTTCCTTCTGCGATTTCATCAAAATCTTGTTCTACTTTGGCGGTAAAATTATAATCTAATATGTTCTCGAAATTCTTAACTAAGAAATCTGTTACAATGGTTCCAATATCGGTTGGCACTAATTTTCCTTTATCTGAACCTGTATTTTCTTTCAACATTTTATCAGAAACTTTTCCTGATTGTAATGTCAATTGTGTGTAATTTCGTTCTTGACCTTCTAAAGTTCCTTTTTCTACATAACTTCTGTTGATGATTGTAGAAATAGTTGGCGCATAGGTTGACGGACGACCAATTCCTAATTCTTCTAATTTTTTTACTAACGAAGCTTCAGTATAACGACTTGGCGGACGAGAATATCTTTCGGTTGCCGTGATGTAATTATTTACCAATTTTTCGTTGACTTTCATTGCTGGCAACATTCCTTCTTGTTCATCATCATCTTCGTCGTTTCCTTCTAAATATACTTTTAGGAAACCTTCAAATTTTATAACTTCTCCAGATGCTGTAAAAACTTCTTGATGATTATTGGCTTGGATTTTTACATTGGTACGTTCCAATTCGGCATCACTCATTTGCGAAGCCAAAGTTCTTTTCCAAATTAAATCGTACAATCGAGCTTGATCTCTATCAATATTCACAGTGTGACGCGACATATCTGTAGGACGAATTGCTTCGTGTGCTTCTTGTGCGCCTTTGCTTTTGTTTACAAATGTTCTTGGCTTAGAAAATTCTTTTCCATACGATTTTATGATTTCGGCTTGCGCAGCTTCCATTGCATCTTTAGAAAGATTCACAGAATCGGTTCTCATGTAAGTAATCAATCCGGCTTCGTATAATCGTTGTGCCAATTGCATTGTAATTCCTACTGGAAGGTATAATTTACGTGCTGCTTCTTGTTGTAAAGTTGATGTTGTAAATGGACCAGCTGGAAATTTTTTGGTAGGTTTAGTTTCTAAATCGGCTACCTTATAATTAGAACCTATATTTTTAGATAAAAAATCTTCGGCTTCTTTTTTTGTATTAAAATTCTTTGGCAATTTGGCTTTGAAAGCTCTTCCTGCTTCGTTCACAAACTCTGCAACGACTGAATAACTTGCAAGTGCTTTAAAGTTTTGAATTTCGCGTTCACGTTCTACAATTAATCTCACAGAAACTGATTGAACACGTCCAGCAGAAAGTCCGCCTTTAATTTTTCTCCACAATACTGGCGATAATTCGTAACCAACCAATCTATCAAGAACTCTTCGTGCTTGTTGTGCGTTTACTAAATTATAATCTATTTCTCTTGGATTTTCGATTGCTTTTAGAATAGCAGTTTTGGTAATTTCGTGAAAAACAATTCGTTTGGTTTTGTTTTTATCAAGATTCAATTCTTCTGATAAATGCCAAGAAATTGCTTCTCCTTCACGATCCTCATCGGAAGCCAACCAAACCATATCGGCTTTTTTTGCTAATCCTTTAAGTTTGGTAACCAATGCTTTTTTATCGGCTGAAACTTCGTATTTGGGTTTGAATCCGTTTTCGACATCTACTCCTATTTCTTTGGAAGGCAAATCGGCAATGTGACCATAACTTGATTCGACCTGGTAATCTGCTCCAAGAAATTTCTCGATGGTTTTTGCTTTTGCTGGTGACTCTACTATTACTAAATTCTTTGCCATTTGCTTTTTTGTTTGTGAGGCAAAAGTAGAAGTTTTTTTTAGATTTTTAGATTTTGATTTAAAAATTAGAAAAATCGATACTTGTGATAACATTAAAATATGGTGTTAAATGGTGTCTATTTGGAATTATTTTATAAATTTGAAAATAAATTACAGTAAGATGATTATTGAAAGAACAGAAAAAGAAATAATAATTAGAATTCCTTCCTATGTTACAACTGATGGTCTTCAAAATCTTGTTGACTATTTGACTTATAAAGAAGCTACTTCAAAATCTAAAGCTTCACAAAATGATGTTGATTTATTATCTAAAGAAGTAAAAAAAGGTTGGTGGAAAGAAAATAAAAGCAGATTGATTAAATGAAAATTGTAGTTGATACAAATATCATTTTTAGCACGCTTTTAAATTCTGACGGAACGATTGGCGATTTGATTTTTAATTCTAAGAAGCATTTTGAATATTAAAGTTGCAGCTATATGCGTTTTGAAATTCAGAAGCATTGGGAAAAACTTAAAAAAATTTCTAAATTAAATGATGCTGAATTAGAGACCTCTTACGCTCAAATTTTATCTAAAATTAAATTCATAAATGAAGAAATAATTCCTGTTGATATTTGGATAACATCAGAAAAAATTACAAAAAACATTGATATTGACGATATAGATTTTTGTTGCTCTAACAAAATTTTTAAAAGCTACTTTATGGTCTGGTGATAAAATATTGTATGCTGGATTAAAAGAATCTGGATTCAAAAAAATAATAAATACTCAAGAGTTACTGGCGTTGAGGAATTCCAAAATTTACAAATAAAAAATTCTATTTCTGATTGGTCTAGGTACTATCTTCAATTCCTAATTTTATTTGATATTTTTTTATAAATTTGTAACACCGAGAGGAAGCTTCTTGCGATAATTCACTGGATGTTTACC
>NZ_JAYUPK010000001.1:0-10804 GCF_043760115.1 Flavobacterium sp. | reverse complement strand
TCAAACCATTAAAAAATTAAGGTTCATTAAGATATAAAAGCTTAATTTTCTTAAACAACTTAATGGTTTATTTTTTTAATTTTTAGAAAAAATTAATTTAAGTGGTGGTTCGAATTAAGTATTCTTTACAATTTCAGACCATAAGGTTCATTAAGATATAAAAGCTTAATTTTTTTATTTATAAGGTTTATTTTGAGTTTTTGAAAATTACTAAATGTGTTGTTCTATATTAATAGATTAAAAAATTGCAAAGTATTGAAAAATTAAAAGTAAAACTTAATGAACCTTACCATCTAAATGGTTTAAAAAATTATTTTTCCTTTTTTAAATCATCTGCAACTTTCTCTAGTTCCATATACCAATCTTTGCCAAATTTTCTAATTAATGCTTCTCTTACAAATTTGTAAACAGGAACTTGAAGTTCTTTTCCTAGTGAACAAGCATCGTCGCAAATGTCCCATTTATCATAATTTACAGCAGCAAATTCAGTGAAATCTTTTACACGAATTGGATATAAATGACAAGAAACTGGTTTTTTCCAAGAAATAATTCCTTGATTATAAGCTTGTTCTATTCCGCAAAGTGCTGTTTTTCCGTCAAAAATTACGTAAGCACAATCTTTATTATCTATTAATGGAGTTTCTAAATCTTGATCAGTTCCTTTTACCCAAGTTCCCAATCTTTCTATAGCTTCAATTCCTTCTTTTCGAAGAAATGGTTTAACTTTAGGATAAATTTCTTCTAAAATTTTAGTTTCTTCTTCGCTCAAAGGTGCACCAGCATCGCCATCTACACAACACGCACCGTGACATGCAGAGAGATTGCAAACAAAATCTTTAGAAAGAATATCTTCAGATACGATGGTTTTTCCTAATTGAAACATTGATGATTTATTTTTATTTTCCTTAAACTATTATGTTCAAGAACCGAGTATTAAATTTGACTGCAAAGGTACAAATGATTTATGATGTTTTACGGCAACAATTAATTATCTATAAATTAACGAAGTATTTGGAATTTAACACTTTAGAATATAGTACTTTTGCAAAAAATTAAAATTCTAGGTTATGGTTGGATTCGACATAAGAGAAATAGCTACAATTAGTATGGTTCTTTTTGCAGTAATTGATATTATTGGAACTATTCCTATTGTGGTTGATTTACGAGCTAAAGTTGGTCATATACAATCTGAAAAAGCATCTTTAGCTGCAGGAATTATAATGATTGTTTTTCTTTTTGTTGGTGAAGAATTATTGAAATTAATTGGAATTGATGTGCATTCATTTGCTGTTGCTGGTTCCTTTGTATTGTTTTTTCTAGCTTTAGAAATGATTTTGGGTATTAGAATTTACAAAGAAGAAGAAGAAGCAAGTTCGGCATCAATAATTCCGTTGGCATTTCCCTTAATTGCTGGCGCTGGAACTATGACTACTTTACTTTCTTTACGATCACAATTTGCAACAGCTAATATTTTAGTTGCTATTGTGTTGAACATTATTTTGGTTTATATTGTTTTAAAATCGTCTGCTAAAATTGAAAAACTCTTAGGTAAAAACGGTTTAGGAGTTATTAGAAAAACTTTTGGTGTAGTTTTACTTGCAATAGCTGTTAAATTATTTGCAGCTAATGTTAAAGGTTTATTTTAATAAGAACTATTTTTATTAATTTTACATTCTCAAATAACTATTATGAAACTTTTTACTACTATATTGATTTTAATTTCTGTTGGATTAATAATTTTCAACATTACACTTTTAGATTTCAATAAACCATTTGAAGGAAATAGTTCTGCGGCGTTAATTGGTATTCTTGCTGCTTTTTGCGCTGTTTTTATTTTATTAATCTTCAAAATGTCTAAGAAAATTGAAGAAAAACTTAAAAACTAATTCTGTCAAAATTTTAATTAGAATTTTGTAATTTATAATATATGTTAGATGTTTTAATTATTGGTGGTGGCGTTGCTGGAGTTTCTTGTGCGCTAGTTTTAGGTTCTGCAAAGAATAAATTATTTGTACAAGATAAAGAAATTGCCATTATTACACATCAAAAAACATCTTCACTTCAAGAAGCACTTTTTAATAATGCATACGGAATTGAAGCTGGAAAATTAGGAGCCGATTTATTAAAAGAAAGCACACAACAACTTCACAATTTATATCCTCATATTTCTCAAATTGCGGCAGAAAAAGTATTAAAAGTTGAAGGAGAATTTGAAAATTTTGTTGTTACAACAAATAAAAATTCTTATCACACAAAAATTATCGTAATTGCAATTGGATATTCAAATACTTTTGCCATTGAAGGTTTGATTCACTATGTAATTCCACATAAAAAAGCTATTGCCGAAAAACAACGCATTCAATTAGTAAATGATGACCATAAAGTTGCTGATGGAATTTTTGTAGTTGGTACTTTAGCTGGATGGAGAAGTCAACTTGCCATTGCTGCTGGAAGTGGCGCTGCAGTTGCGACCGATATTTTAACGTTGTGGAATAATGGAATTTCTAGTCAAAGTCATGATAGTGTGAAGAAGTAAACTTACTTCTTCTCCAAAACCGCATTAACCATTTTATCTTCCTTTAAAAGTATTAAGTAATATTGGTTTTCTCCAAACAATTGTCTGGCGAATTCTGCTATTAAATAACGATTTACAATTGATTTATTTTTGTTTAAATCTAGTTCCATTCCGCTTTTGGCAAGGTATTTTTGAAATGTAACTAAATAGGAATCACTTTTCATTTTGGATTGAAATTGTTCAAAATTTAGACCTTTAAATGTTGCTCTTTTTTTGTCTAATTGTTCAAAAACAAAATGCCCAACAATTCCAGTTTGTAAAATATATTCTAAACTTTCTTCGCCGTGAGTTACTTCTAAAGGTACAAAAACATCTGGAACAATTCCGCCACCACCATAAACTGTTCTACCTTTTTTTGTTTTAAATTTTAAAGAATCGGCAATTTTTATTTTGTCTTTTTCATATAATTCTCCACTTTCAAATCGTGTTTCTTGTTCTTTATAATAATCTTCACTACCGCCGTTTACATAAGCTTTTTGAATAGATCTTCCGCTTGGAGTATAATACCTTGCAATGGTTAATCGCACAGCCGAACCATCATCGAATTTCATTTCTCTTTGTACTAATCCTTTACCAAACGAACGTCTTCCATAAACCATTCCTCTATCGTTATCTTGAATTGCTCCAGCTAAAATTTCGCTTGCCGATGCTGAATTTTCATCTATTAAAACAACAACTTTTCCGGTTTCAAAGTTTCCGTTTTCTGTTGCAAATGTCTTGTCTATTGTGCCTTTTTTATTTTTGGTAAAAACTATTAACTCTTTGTCTTTTAATAATTCATCTGTAACTTGAACGGCCATTTCCATAAATCCACCACCATTTTCTCGCACATCAATTACTAACGAATTGATGTTGCTTCTTTTTAATTTTAATAATGCTGCACGAAATTCATTTCCTGTTGTTTCTGCAAATCGATTTATTTTTATGTAACCAGTATTTTTGTTTAATAAAATGGCAACATCAACACTTTTTATTGGTACAACATCACGTTTTACCTTGATTTTTAGTTGTTTATTTTCAGATTTTCTATAAATTGTAAGTGTAACTTCTGAGTCTAATTCGCCTTTTAATTTGCTATACAAGACTTCGTTTTTTAGTTTTTTGCCAAATAATTTAAAGTTGTCTGCATACAAAATTCTATCACCTTCTTTAATTCCTGCTTTTTGTGCTGGACCATTTTCTACAGGTTTAATAACAGCAATAGTATCGTTGTAATTATAAAAGTTAACGCCAATTCCAACAAAATCGCCTTTCATACTTTCGGCAACAGCAGTTTGTTCACTTGGCGGAACATAAACCGAATGTGGATCTAAATTGGCTAAAATATTAGTTACAGTTAAATCTACAATAGAATCGGTTTTTACATCGTCTACATATTCTGTATCAATAAAATTTATTAATTTATTGAGTTTGGTTTTATAATCATTTTTGGCAAATGATGGTTGAGCAACTGGAAAATTAATCCAACCACCAATTATAATTCCTAATGCAACGCAGGAAAAAAACAATAAAGGAATATATGTTTTGTCTATTTTCACTTTTATACTACTATTTCTTTAAAACGAAAATAGTGAAACAAAAGTATGAATTGAAATTGAGTTATTAGTGAAACATTTCTTAATGTTTTAAAAATATATTCTACTCTTTAAGCTTAACTTTTAAGGGTTTAATAGCTCTTCCTAATTGTAACTTAAATCCTAAAACTGGTAAAAATTGTGTAGATCTATTGTAAAAGGTTTTATATTTTTCTACAACTTTTACATCATATTTTGTAAAATTAGCATCAATACCAAAATAAAAATTTATTTGATATTTTAGTCCAAAGTTAATTCTTGAACCAATTTCAAATGAATTTCCTTTAATAGAATAACCTGAAATATCTGAAGTGTTGGTTATCTTTTTATCTCCAAAACCAATTTTATGTTCAAAATAAATTTTATTTGATTTCACAAAATTTCTATAACCAATTAAAACATAATAAGAAGATATTTTAGGATTATAAAAATTCCCAATATATTCTGGACTAGTTAATTTAATATCGTTTTCTTGAAATTTTATTCCAATAAAAAAGTTTTTATGAATATTAAATAATCCTTCAATATCCACACCAATGCCATCATTGTATGCTTTGTTTAAAAAATTATTGCCACTTGCAAATGAATAATTAACATTAGTAGCTATAGAAAATCTTTTTATTTTGATTTCTTGGCTTAAACTATAATTTATAAATAATAGTGAAATAAAGAGGGTTAATTTTCTCATATAATTAATTAAAATTTGCTAGTTTAATAGTTCCTAAATCGTAATAATCAGAGGTTAAATTGGAAGTAAAACCAAAAAACGTTCCAGGGTTATTTGTATCTTCTATCATTAATTCTGGATGTTTAGTAATACTTATAATTTGTTTATAACTAAATCCTAGACTGTATTTATAATTAGATTTGGGAACAGAAATAAATATTGCTCCTTCATTATTAGAAAAAACTTCTATAACAGTTATTCTTGTAGAACTTTTAAAAGTGAAAATTTCAGCCGATTGATTTGGCAATGCATTCCCTAAATTATCTACTAATTTACCTTCTAGAATTATTCTAGAATTATCTTGATATTCAAATGGTACAGAATATTCTCCGCCACAACTATAAAAAACAAAAATTAATAAAATTGCTACAATTTTTTTCATAATGATAATTTTAAATTGAAATCAAATGTAAGATAATTTTCACATCAAGTGTCCGAAATTATCCAAATTAAAGAATATAGGACAAATTTCATTTTAAAAATGCAGCATTTCTTCTAAAGCACTCTTATTTAAATTGCAAATAATTGAAAATTGATGTGTTCCAATTCTAGAGAAAGGTTTGTTATTAGTAGAAATATTTAATCCATAATAAAAAGTAAAAATCCCGAAAGCTCCAAATCCTATTTTGGGAGTTATAACAAAATCGTTTTTTGTAAAATCTGTTTGATATTTTGCTTCAAGAGCTACAGAAATTATAATTGCAGTAAATTCATAACCAACTTTTAATCCATAAATATCATTTTCTACATCTGGTTTAAGTGTTGGAGAAAATTCTATAGCAATAAATTTAGCTTTAGAAACAGGAACGTAACCATTATTAGAATAATAAAATTTAGAAATTCCAACTTCTGTAAAAAAGGATTTTTGTGCGGCAATTGAACCACGTAAAGCAGTAACTTTTGTCCAAATTCCATCTGAATTAGCTGCTTTTTCTTGAGCAATTATTGCATTTGTAAGCAATAAAAATAGTAGTAGTATTTTAAGTTTCATAATTTTTATTTAAGAATTAAAGTCAAAAATAATAGCTATGAAAAATTGTAAAGTCCAGAAAAAGTGAAATTATATGAAGTTGGAGAAACTTATTACTGTTTTCTAAATTCTACTGGAGTTAATGAAGTGAATTTTTTAAAAGCAGTATAAAATGTTGATTTAGAATTAAATCCGCATTCTAAACCAATAGATTCTATAGTGTAATTGCTAAAAGTTGTATCTTTTAAAAACTCTTTGGCTTTGTTTACACGAAACTGATTGATGTAATCTGAAAAGTTGTTTTGACTTCCTTGATTTATAATTTGCGATACTAAACTTGTACTTATTTTTAAATCTTCAGACAGCGATTTTAAAGTTAAACTAGGTTCAAGATAACAGCTAGATTCTAAAATATAGTTTTCAATTTCGTTGAATTTTTCAATTTTTTTGGGATTTTCTTCAAATGATTTTTGTGGTTTACTTTTGTTGAATTCATTTTCTATTGTTTGTCTAATTTCTATTCTTTCTGATAACAAATAATAATGAAAAAACCCTTGATAACCAATCCAATATAACAATAAAGAACTAAAGAAACGCAATGGATAATAGATAACTATTTTAGGATTTAAATAAAAATTAAAGTTTAAAGCTATTGCAACGAACCATAAAGTTAAAAGCAAAATTCCAAATAACATAAAGTTTTTTAACCACATTACATTGTCAAAACGCAATACAAATTTGTACAAATTAGATTTTCTAAAAATTAAAATCCCTGCTTTTAGAAAAATAAATAATGAGAAAAAAGCATTTACAATTTCTTCAATTTGGGCATATTTAGATATAATTTCGTTTTTACTTTCGTTATAAAAATGTGGTAGAAAAAATAATCTAACGCCAATTTCTATGAGAAAAAGTGCAATTGTAATGTAGAAAAATGTGGTTACTTTTTTTTCTATTTTTAAATAGTGAATTAAAAATATGTAGAAACATGGAACGATTAATACATAAAAAGGAAGTAATAAATTGCGAATAAAGAAATTAGAATTTGTAAAAACGTTGTCAATTAATGCAATTTGAAGGTTGTTTAATGAAAGAAAAAGTACAACTAAATTTAAGAAAATCAACGATTTATCGCGACTACGTTTAGAAAATGAAGTAACTAGAATGAAAAGAAAACCCTGAATTACTCCAGCAATCATAAAGAAATTAAAAATGCTTTTGGCTGTTTCCATTCGTTACAATTAAATTAAATCTTCTATTTGATCTACAATTACGCCAGCTTTTTCTAGAAATTCTAAACCAGATTTGTCTTTATAACCTTCTTTGTAAACTACTCTTTTTATACCCGATTGATGAATTAATTTACTACATTCTTTGCAAGGCGAAAGAGTAATGTAAAGTGTAGCGTCTTTGCAAGATTGTGTAGAATGTGCTACTTTTAGTATTGCATTTGCCTCTGCGTGAAGCACATACCAATGTGTTAAACCATCATTATCTTCGCAACAATTTTCAAAACCAGATGGTGTACCGTTGTAACCATCGGAAATTATCATTCTATCGCGAACTATTATTGCACCAACTTGCTTGCGTTTACAATAAGAAAGTTTGCTCCACTCTGAAGCTATTCTTAAGTATGCTTTGTCGTATTTTGTTTGTTTTTTTTCTGTCATTTTATGCTGAACTTGTTTCAGTATCTTTTTTTTTGCCACTAAGCCACTAAGCCACTAAGCCACTAAGCCACTTAGACACTAAGCCGCAAAGTTTTTAAATTTTATCTTTAATTAAAATTTTTGAAACTAGTTCAGTTAATTCTCCTTCTCCATAACCATTTATTATTTTAATTATTTTACCATTGGGATCAATTAAAAAAAAATTTGGAGTTCCAAAAGAGCCATATTTTTGAAAAATTTTACCATTTGTATCTTCTCCATTCCAAAGGGATACCCAATTTATTTCATGCTCTTTTAATCCATCTCTCCATATCTGTTCGTCAGAATCTCCACTAAAGGTAATAATTTGTAAACTATCTTTATATTTGTCAAAAATAATTTTTAGTTCTGCATTTGATTCAACACAATATTGGCAATTAGTTTGAATAAAATCTAATAGTATATACTTTCCTTTAAATTCTGATAAATAATGAGACACATTAGAAGAATCTTTAGCTTTAAAATCTTCTAAATAATCTCCTTCTTTTAAAACTTTCTTTATATCTAAGTATGTTTTAAGATTAATTCCAAATTTAGAATTTTTTAATTTCTCATCTAAATTATTGTAAATTTTTTTAATCTTATTTTTTTTTATATTTTGTCTATTATAAAAAATTTCAATTATTGAATAATAGCTATTAGAATTATTAAGAATATAATTTATTTTAAATGTATTTAATTTTTTTTCAATTACATCTCTTTTTTTTCTTTCAGAATTGAGATGTATTTTTGAGTATTTAATGGTATCTAATTTTTTTTGACCAATTAAATTATTTAAACTATCATATTGTGATTGAAGTGGTTTGACAAATTCAAAATATTTTATTTTTAAATTATTACTTTTTGAACCTGTTACAATAAAATTATTTGGGAAATCATTTTTACTACCAATTATAGTAACGTCATTGTTGTCTGTTAAAAAACTGAAAGAATTAAATTTGTTATCAAATTTAATTGATAAATATAATTGAACAGGTGAATTTACACTTGGATTTACAAACTTAAACTGATTTTTTTCAATTATAGTAATTTGTGGTTTCAACCCAGAATCTCTATTAAATAATTTTATTTCTGTACCATCTTTAAAACCAGTAATAGTTCCATAAATATTGTATTGTTGTGAATAAATCGTAAAAGTTGCGAAGAATAAAAATAAACTTAGTTGAAATTTTTTCATTGAATTATTATTATAAATTTAAACCTTTAATTTTACAAAAATGGATTGTCATTTAGCCCTGATTGAAGCGGTATCTTTTTTTAATTGCCTTGGGTTTAAACCCAAGGCAATTGAAAAAAGATTGCAATGAAAAGCAGGAATTACCTTGGCAAATATAACTACTGTTTTGCTTCAAATTAAAAAAAGTAGAAATTATCTTTTCCAGATTGGACTATCTATCAATAAAGGAATTACAACGCCAATTACAAAGGCAGACATGACTAATGTAAAATCGCGTTTGTTGAAGCGAAAGAGCGTTTGAACCACAAATGACAATAGTAAAACGGCAAGTACAACAATGATTTGTGCAATTTCTATGCCGAGTGAAAATTCTAAAAGATTAGGTAATTTATCTATGGCTTCGCCAGAAAGTAGTGGTTTAAAATAGCTTGCAAATCCTAATCCGTGAATTACTCCAAAGAATAATGTTACAAAACCTATAAATGTTATGCTATTATTTTTAGCTGATTTTCCTGCGGTGAAAATATTGTAAAGTGCTGTTATTAATATAGTTATTGGAATAATAAATTCTACAATATTAGTTTTTACAACTATTATATTAAAAACCGAAAGTAGTAACGCAAGTGTGTGACCAAGTGTAAAAATAGACACTAAAATTAGTATTCTTGTCCAATCTTTAAAGGCATACGGAACGGCTAATGCGATTAAAAAAAGTGCATGGTCATAACCTTGAAGGTTAAGTACGTGTTTGAGTCCGAGTTGAAAAAATATCCAGAATTCTTGCATTACAGGTAGGTTTATTAGTTTTGGGACTGTAAACGTACAAATTATTTTCAATATTTAATAAACGTTTATTTTTGATTTTTATTGAATCAAAACACCTTTTTAACTAAAATTAAATTTCTAGTATTTAGAACTTGATTTACCGATGAAATAAATTTATATTTGCAAAATAAAACCCATAATTATGTCATTTTCAGATTTATTTGATAGCGAATTTAAAAGTAGAAATAAAAGTCATTTTTCAGCCATTGTGCGTGTTGCAATTTCTGATGGCGAATTGAGCGTAGAAGAAAAAGAATTTCTTGATAAATTGGCTGTAAGATTAGAGATATCGAAAGCTGAGTATGAAGAAATTTTAGAAAATCCAGCTAAATATCCAATAAATCCTCCTTATTTACACACACAACGTTTAGAGAGATTGTACGATTTATCTAGAATGGTTTATGTAGATCATGTTCTTGGACCAAAACAAAAAGAGGTGTTAACAAAGTTTGCCTTGGCACTTGGTTTTACACCAGGAAATGTACCTTTTATTGTTGACAAAGCACTGTCATTGTTATTGTTACATGTTGATAGTGACACATTTGTATACGAAATGACACACATGAATAAATAAAATTTTTTATTTTAATGAAAAGCCAAAAGAAGTAATTTTTTTGGCTTTTTTTTATTTTTTAGATTTGATGATTTCTCTTAAAATTTTTGCCACAGATGTAACGGATTATACTGATTTTCACAGATTTTTTTTGCTTAAAAATCTGTGTAATTGAAAAAGTAGATGTCAAATAATAACTATACTTTTTTTATATTTTACCAAATATAATCTGTGAGAATATTTGATATCTGTGGCTTACAGATAAATAAATATTTAAATATAAAATTTTATTCAATTATCTAAATGTAAATTAAAACCATTAAAAACGGCGTAATACACAACAATATCATTAAATTAAGACAAACACCACAAAAATTTAACATTATAAATTTCTTTGTAAGAAAATAAATTGTAACTTTGGGTAAATTCTATTGTATGAGTCAGTTACGCAGTTACGCAGTTACGCAGTTACGCAGTTACGCAGTTACGCAGTTACGCAGTCACGCAGTTACGCAGTTACGCAGTTACGCAGTTATGCAGTTATGCAGTTACGCACAAATACCTTATGTATATGTGTGTAGCGAAAACAATATACTTTGTTAAACGAGTAAAGAAGAAGACCATTTGTGTTCAGTTCGCACCACGCAGAAAAGGAACTGGCTCTAAATATCTTCTAACCTAAAAACTTTATTTT